>CAJVYT010000081.1 GCA_913009765.1 uncultured candidate division Zixibacteria bacterium | reverse complement strand
CAATGAGACCTTCCTGATGCTCATAGAAACGCCTCTCTATATCGTTGGTTACACCAGTATAATAACTGCCATGGTTCGACAGGCTCACCATGACAGGCTCACCATGACAGGCTCACCATGACAGGCTCACCATGACAGGCTCACCATGACAGGCTCACCATGACAGGCTTACATTCACCCACTTGGAATGAGAAAGAACCAAATTTATTATGCAAAGAGATGATGTCAGTTAGAAATTAATAAAAAAAGAGCTTATTATTAGTAAGATTGGTCTGCCACTTCTCTTTGTGAATGAATACGATAGCTCAAGGTTAAATCGACAGGGTAAGCCTCTTTTATCAAAATAAAGTTTACCAGGTTTGATTCGTGTTCATTCATAATAATCATGACTTTGACTTGTATCGTATCTTCATTGATCTTCTTGTAACCCATTATTTTGAATCGTATGTTTTTGTACGTTCTCCTTAAGAAACCGGAGTATGAGGGGTTGTTTAAGAGTCTTCTCCGTTTCTTGAGAAGGTCTCCTCCCAATAATTTTTCTATTGTTTTTGTATCACCCGTAATCTGAGCACTAAAAAATCTGTTGAGTATTGCCTCTGCTTCCATCTTTTCGCCCATAGATAGTTCCTTTGTAAATATGACTTTCTCTACCACCTGTTCAGCGAACCCACGTTGTTCCTGACCTGCAAAAGTTATAGCAACCAAAAAAATAAAAAGCATACTTAATATGGGAAGCCTTCCGTTCATTTTACTCCTCACCTCCGATTAAAACAATTCAGTTTGCCACCACGATCACGACATAATTGGAAAAGGCTCCGCTTGCTCCTGTAGCCTGATTTCCTCCCAGCGTAATGTTTCCACTCATATTGTCCGCTCTATACAGGTCAAGCAAAGGTGCTGCCGGGTCTGTCGTGCTCAACTGCAATGCAGTTTTTTTGAAAGTACTAAGCCAATTCGGCAACGTTGCAGCCCCCGAGTCGTACGCAACATAGACCGTTACTGCTCTATCTGCATAAAAGGAAAGAAAGTTAATTGCGCTGTTATTCTTATCACTGTTTGCCGTCATGATCCATCTACCGCTCATAAGTTCTGCAGGAATGCCGTCTAATTGTATACCATTGTCCAAAATATTAATAAGAGTATAAGCCTCATCAATATAGTACTTATCTCCCAATTCTATTAGATTCTGCTTATAGTTAGCTGGGACAATATCCTCCATGATGAAAGGTAAAAAAGTGGAACCTGTCAGGGCGTTATGCCATAAATATGCCATTACAACATTCCCGAGCCCATTTGGATGTACTACATCCGAAAAAAGACTCGACCGATTTACAACGTTACTTAAGAAGAAAGAGAAGAAATCGGGGCCTAACGCTATATTGGTCAATTCATTCTTTATGACAGAGTTATACTCCTGTATAAGCTGATTTCTGTTAGAATTCAAAGGATCCGGAGAATCGAATGCTGGAGGGATTAATGCGACCACAGGTGTTTTTCCTGATACGACTATTGCATCTACGAGTGTCTGCATATTCTGTTTATAAGTCCCGTCACAAGATTGACCGGAGCATCCCAAGCCACTAAGAACGGGTAAAGCACCCCCTGAATCGTTGGTACCCAAAAGTATGAGTACATAATTTGATCCCGGGTGTCGTTCTAAGATAGAATTAATTCTGGTTGAGGCTGCATCCCATGATTCATCTCCGGGGACACCTTCATTAAAAACAATATTCGGGTACAAACGCGTAGCAGTCAGCAGATCATCCAGGTTTGATTGAAAACCACCAAAGGAAATAATCCTTCCATCACTTGATATGTTATCTGAAGAATAATTGTCCATTTTACCATTGGTAATACTGTCACCAACAGTAATATAAGAGTCACCCAAGACCCCAACTCTTGTATTAGTATCCCTTATTATCTCAGAAACAGAGTCATCCACAATGGCGTCTACCGTATGTTCACCAGATATTACATTTTGGCATGTTGCAGTATATACATTATTAAGAAATTCAGAAACTGCACCACACGAAGCGCCATCAAGCAACAGATCAACCCATCCACCTGACGGAACATTTAATGCAATTACGGAAATATCAAAATTACCTGAAGTTTCAACAGAGTAAGCGCCAGGTGTTGATATTACAATGGATGGAGCCGTGCTATTTCGTTCAATTAAAACATTATCAAATATCGTTCTATCCTGACAGTAAAGGGCTATAGTTCCTGATGTAAGGCTTGTATCATATATACTGAATAACCCGTCACCATTTACATATACTTGAATAAGAGGTCCGTTTACTTCCAGAACGATATTCAAGAGTTGTCCATCTACATATCCTCTCGAATTCTCTGCTAATGTTGTAAATATTCCACCGACCTTCTTTTCAAGCCTGCTGAACCCTTTATTAGAATTGAAAGAAATTCTGTAATAATTATCATTGTTCTGATATCGAAACATTATTCCAACATCATTCCCTGTTATATGCTGATCAACAGTTGCACCGAGAAGAGGAATTACATCAACAGAAAGTCTATAATTTGTCAGACCCATGCCAGCACGTAGGAACGAGTACGTACCGAGATGATATGTCCCATCAAGACTAGTACCAATTCGCCCGACAAAATTTTGTTCGTGATACTCTCCGTTAATCACTTGCCAGTTTGAAAGATTACCTGAACCGTCTACAATCCACCAACCATCAGCGATTCCATCTTGAAAATTATCACTGAATGGAAGAACAATATTATTAGCCACAGTAAAGGTGGAACTGACTATCTCACTTCCACCTCCACTTAACTCAATCAACTCTGTAATCTCATGTACTCCGTCAGATAACTGTGCGGTATCATACGGGAGGGCAGCGCTCTGATCTGGAGAGGATCCGGCAAAGTCATACGGAGCCAAACGCTCCACCTGGATCGGACTTCCCGCCATCCCCGGATCATCAAGGTAAAAACTTACCTGCGATATGCCCGTCTCAGGACTCGTAAATACATAAATATCACCCGAAACGGTCTCCCCCTGTAATGGCACAGCGCCTGAGCGGTCCGGTGAAAAACTCAAGGACAGGTCGTGAGTAGCAGCTAAAACATATGCCAAGGCAAAAAGAGATAAAATAACATGAAAGCAAAGCGCCAAAGCCGTTACAGTTGTAATTTTCTTTCTCATCGATTTATTTCATCCACACCAATCATTCTGGGAATAACAATGATAATAATACCTTCATAATTATTAATTAATCAGGATTGTCTCTAATTCAGTAAATTAGCCCACTTGGCCCATTGTTCTGTCAAGTGCATTCCTGCTTCGAAGTCATAACACGGTTGATATCCGATTAGAGATTTTGCCTTATTTATGCATACTTTCGTTTTTTTTGTGTAGAACTGTACTCCTGAGGGGTGCAGCAACAGAATTGGCTTTACTTGATCAGAAGAGATTCCCGGCTCTCGGGAACCACCATTGATCTTCCTTTTAATTGAATGTTTAATTTGATCGGGGACTAACAATCTCATTAGTTTCCTCAAGGTGTGTAATTCGTACGTATTGATAATTCGGTTACGAATATCATTTTCTTCACGCAAAATATCATACATTTCATGTATGAATCCTTTTAATTTTTGCCGCTCTTTGTAACGCAATATTGCTTCTGATGCTGTCATATTTATAGTGCTCGATATGCCCAGCATTTGCTCATATCTTTTAAAAAATGTTTTCCACGTGACAGGAATTGCTCCTGATATGAGAAAAACTTCAGCTATGGCCTGGTCTTTTGTTGCCACTAAAATCATAGCGTTAATAAGATCATCTATGTAAACAGCGTTGCAAATGCCATCTCCATCATTCACTAATATAATATTTCCAGTTTTTAACTGATTAAGAACATTTACCGTCCATACAGGAGCAAATGGCCCATAGACAGTGGTCGGTTGAATAACACTTGCCCGTAATCCATGCATTTTAATAGATTCAAGTACCAAATTCTCCGCATCTAACTTAGTATCTGCATAGTGGTTACCAGAATAACGCCGTGGATAAGTTTCGTCGATTTCTTCTTCATGCTTTTTCCCATAAACCATAACAGTACTTAGATAGATCAATCGATCTACCTTGTTATAAAGGGTTGCCTCAATAATATTTTTGGTACCACCTACATTCACACGCCGCCGATTTTCTTCGCTTCCATCATTACCATAGGCTAAATGAAATATAATTTTGCAATCCTTCGCGGCTTGAAATACATCATCTTTGTTTGTTATATCGCCTTTTATCATTTCAATGGGAAATCGAGCAATACGCGTAGCATTGGTATAATTGCGAACCATAACTCTTACATTCGCATGCTGTTCCATAACCAGCCTCTCAACCAATCTGCCACCAACAAAACCGGTTCCGCCAGTTATCAAGACCCGCATCCCGGTAAGACTGCCATGTTCAACGTTCATGCCAACTCCTTAGATCGAGGTTCTTTTGTAATCATCCACGGAAAATCAAGAAATTCCCGCACATTATAGCACCATTCAATAAGTTCAATAGATCTCTTGCCTTCGCTACCCGGCACAAAAGGCTCTCTTTTGTTGAGCACCGAATCCGCAAAGTCGTCTATTTGCCGCGTAAATACATCTACAATCTTCTTATCAGAACTGTCAACCTGTCGCAACTGCCAGTCAATCATAGAATCTTTGTTTTTAAGTTTTAAACTTATTGAGGAATCGAAATGAGACCCTACTTCCAATATTCCGGATTCTCCCTGTATGACACATGTATTCCTTAAGTCACGAGTTCGGCTCAATTCCACAATTCCGCTTACTCCACTTTTCATATGCATATAAACCGTGCAATCAGCTTCGACTCCTCCCACAGCATCATCGTAATACTTCACACTTTTATAATCACCCAACCACCAAAGTAACAGATCAAGTACATGAATTCCGTTGTTTGTAAGTACGCCTCCTCCAGCTTTTTCTTTGCGAACTACATAATCTGAAACTGTAGCCCATTTAGAAATTGACCCTTCACGGAAATCGAAACTAACAATATTGCCTAATAATCCACAATTTAGTACTTGCTTCACAAGTTGTGATGAATTATATAATCGGCGAACCATACCTACTGCCAATACAGACTCTCTTTCATTAGCCACTGCTATCATCTCATCACATTCGCTTGATTCTAAGGCCATCGGCTTTTCTACAAGAACGTGGATTCCATGTTGTAACAGGTCGATCGTAACAGGTGTATGTAAATGATTAGGCAAAGCTACAATAGCCGCGTCCACTTCTTTATCGAAAATTTGTTGATAGTTAATCGCTATATGAGGTATCTCATATTTCTGTGCCAATCCTTTAGTCCGCTCCATGTCCTTATCAATGAGATAGACAATATTAAAGCGATTAGATTGCATTACTGAAGGCAAATGAACTATTTCTGTTACTGTCCCACATCCTATAATGGCAAGTTTTAATTTTTCCATAATCACACTCAAAAATGATAAAAAAGAAGCATAGTTGCAATAATTAAGCAAGTTGCTTTTTTGATGTATATATTTATCTAAAATAAAATATATAAAAAAATATATTACATTTCAGTTAGATACAACTTAATATATATTGGCATTTTGGTTTTTATTTTGCTCTTTGTATCTGTTCCAAACTCCGAGATTTCTGTTCCACCATTTAACATCAGGTTTATTATTCCAGTATGTCAGTTGAGGCTGTCCATGGCAAAATAGCTCAGGCACTGTGATAAAACTAAACCTATCACTTATTCTTTCCAGTAAAAGATTGACTGCCCTGAGAGTTGATTCACGGCTCATATTTCTTCTGACACAAACAACATCATGCAGTAAAACAATGCTTCCAGGCTTGATTTTCGTCTCCAGATATTTCGCCATCCATTCCGGGTCCTGATCCAGCCAATCCAAGGCGTGTAAATTCCATGTTACAACCTTGTAACCTAAGAGTCGTATGGTAACATATGATATAAAAGTTTGATGTCCCCAGGGAGGTCGGTATATCTTGGATTCATATGGGAAAATTGCCCTTGAACACGATCGAATCTGATGCCTAAACTCCTTCATGGAGATAAGTACCGGTGAAGGGTGATCCCAAGTGTGGTTACAAATTGCGTGACCAGCCTCAGCTGCCCTTCGAACAATCTCCGGGTGTCTTTCTGCATATTTTCCAAGCATGAAGAAAGTCGCACGTGCTTGATATCTATTTAAAATATCAAGGAGGCGAGGCGTCCATCGCGGATCCGGACCACCATCAAACGTTAATGCAACAACAGGATCCTTTGTTTCTACATGAGTTATAGCTTCTAACATTTTTGGAGCAAAAAATGAAACTGGTTTGCGAATAATTCTATAGGCAGACCGTATTGGGATCTTGATTAGCTCCAAACCATTAAGTTTCATTCTTTTCAGCATAATTTGAACAATATCATGATCATACAAGATTTCACAAACGGGACTTCATCAATTCCTTGCCCCTTTAGCTTATGTAACTCAAAGTGCCAAAACACGATACTTTATACTTCCGTATAGACGCCCAACGCACCAACCAAATGAAAATATCCAGCTACATCGGTTTTCTTTATCGAGTATTCGCGAAATACACATCAAAAGACGTATCCAAGACTTTATACCTGCCTTCCATGAAAGTTTCGGCATTCCAAATGGTAGATACTTCTTATAAAGAAAAACATTATATTCACCCCAGAGACGTGCTTGGCGAAAATTGTCCTTCAATGTATTTCTATTTCGAACGTGGACTACTGCATCCTTTGCAAAGTGTAACTTAATGCCTTTCAACTGGATCCTCCAACAGTAATCCGTATCGTTTAGACGAGGCATTGATTCATCAAAACCCCCTGTCTTATCATGGATAGACCTTTTAACTGCAAGACCACTTCCACCGGCATGCGACAAAAAAGGTGGATAACCATAAGTAGATAATCCCGTTTCCTGTTGATGTTTTCGATAAAATAATTTTAAATTTAATTTTTTCATTTCAAACCTGCTCGCTACGAAATCATACTTTGATGTAGCTTCTCCAATTGCAGCCACCCAACCAGGCGCTATCTCATCATCAGCATCACAGAAAGCAAGCGACTCACCTTTGGCGCATCGAGCACCTACATTTCTTGCATGCGACACCCCCTTACGGTCAGACGAATCAACGATGTGCAAGTTCGTTAACTTCTTCTTATAACCCTCAATAATTTCCAGTGTCTTATCGGTTGAACCATTGTCGGATACTATAACCTCCCATGGTTCGGCCCAGTCTTGTCTATATAGAGCTTCAAGCTGGATGCCTATTGTACTTTCAGCATCTAAACAGGGTATAATCACACTAAGCTTCATTATTTTTCTTCATTCAATGGAATTTATCGGCTTCACAGCTCTTATGACAATAAGTACCTGATAGTCAGGGTCATGATAATCAAGTTCATTTTTCTTCAGTTCATGTGCTGCCAGTCCATATAAATACGCACTGGCGCTCAACACATTACCATATGTTTCAACAATAACGTTTTCATATTGGAATATTTCTCCAAAAAGATAGCTGGCTGATGCATCAGTAAAACGCCAGTAATCCTTAAAACGGTCAATATATTCATTGTCTACATATATAGATATTTGCTTGCTGCGTGCTATTTGCAAGAGACCGGGCAATACAGCCAGCAGTATACCTCCAGGCTTAAGGGCATTATAACTATTAGTAATTGCAGCTTTTACATCATAAATATATTGGTATACATGTGTAATTATGATACAATCGAAAAAATTTATGGGGATACCCTCGCCTGTCTCCAAATTACCGTAAATTGTAGCATTAGGATTTTCAACCATAATATCTAAAACATCTGACCGAATCACTCGATCTTGACCAAATTTGTGTGTATAAACAGATTCCTGTACTTCCAGGACATTCCCCTGAATGTCACCTTTATAGTTATCTAAGAATTTCTCAATATAGTAACGACCAATAGGTTTCCCACGATCAAAACCAAAATTATCGCTTATCGGAGTTTGATAACGTGAAAAGAATGGTAAGTATTTCCTACTTCTTATATTGATTTGATGAAAGCGATGTCCGACAGATCTCAGAATTCGTTGAAATTTAAAACTTACCATATCAATTATGAATATATTTAATGTTTAACAGACTGATCATTATTCTTCGGCAAAAGTAAGAGAATAAGTTTGAGACATTCTATATTGCATCAATGTGTTTTTTCTTGCTTCCTTTATCTGGGAAGTCCTTTCCGTTTTTGCCATATTGCGTAGTCCACTTTAAGAGTGGGCTCACAATTCCTCTCATAGGCCCGAACCAATCACCCCTCCCTGAATCTCCCTCGAGAATATTAACAACACGAAAAGTAACAGCATCACGAACACGAAATTGAATCATACGAGGATTTAACGTTAAAAGACAAGGCTCGACAAATATTTTTCCTTCAGACAGAAGATTTCCAGGAATCCAGACAGTACTATTAAATCTTCCTTCAGTACGAGGACGCTGTCGCCAATCGGGATCATTGTCCATAGTCGAAAATATTTCAATACCATCTTCGTTATAGACTTGATAATGGGGTAAAAGAACATATCCTGGTTTGAGCACTTCATACTCCATCTGAATGCCAACGGGTTCCCGCATGTCTACCATATCTGTTACTTTTCCATGTTCAGTTATCACACGCACAGCTTGCAGGCGGACGACTTCACCACATGGTGCACTCGATGGATCGGGATATGTTCGTTCAGCACTGGTACCGAGTCCTGTATCTAAATATTCAGTAATTACCTGCTGTGTTGGACCATCCTTCTTCAGTTCGCCTTCATCTATCAAAATTACTCGATCACACAATCGTGTAACGGCCGGCATATTGTGAGATACAAATAACACTGTTCGACCTTCATTAGAAATATTTCTCATTCTGTTTATACATTTTTTCTGAAAAGCAGCATCACCAACTGCCAGCACTTCATCAATAATCAGGATCTCGGGCTCCAAATGAGCTGCTATGGAGAAAGCAAGACGTACCTTCATTCCACTGGAATAGCGCTTTACCGGTGTATCAATAAACTTTTCTACTTCAGAGAAGTCAATAATCTGGTCAAACTTCCGGTCTACTTCTCTCTTGGTCATCCCCAGTATCGTCCCATTAAGATATACGTTTTCTCTGCCGGTAAGTTCTTGATGGAAGCCTGTACCGACTTCCAAAAGGCTGGAACCCCGTCCACGGATTTCAGCATATCCTCTGGTAGGATTTGTAATTTTAGAGAGTATTTTAAGGAGAGTAGATTTGCCGGCACCGTTTCTTCCTATAATACCCACAACTTCACCCTTTTTAATATCAAAAGAAATATCCCGAAGAGCCCAAATGATGTCAACTGTATCATTATTATCATTATCCTTGGCTGGACCAATATCGTCAAATCTGTATAGTGAGCGATATTTGTGATAGTTTTTAAAAGGGCTTGTTACGAAATCGAATACTGACCGGGCAAAACTGTCATGCATATCCTCTTTCAGCCCAATACGGTAACACTTGCTTATATTTTCTACCTTGACTGCTATGTCTCTGTCATTCATTTTAGTCCTCTTGGATTAGTATAGTTCTAATTCTCAAATTACATCTACAAATATGCGCTCCATGTGTTTAAAGTACAGAGCCCCGCTGATGAGCAAAATGAGGGAGGTAATTATACCAGGCCATATGTAAAGCCAAGGCATAGGTAAGCCAAGCAGACAGGCCCGAAATCCTTCTATAACCCCTACGATCGGGTTCAGAGAATAAATGAAACGATATTTTTCTGGAATCGAGGACGCAGAGTAGACGATCGGCGCCGTGTACATTAGCATTCGAACTGCAAAAGACATCGCGAATTTAACATCACGAAATCGTATAGCCATCGAGGATAGCCACATGCCTGTACCTGCAGCGATACTCATCATAAGTACACTGAACAGTGGAAAAAATAGCAAGTTCCATGTTGGCGGGACTCGATAATATATCATTACAGCCAATATAATCAAGATAGAAATTGCAAAATCAATCAGCCTGGCTAAGACAGGTGTCAATGGGTATATTAATCTCGGAAAGTATATCTTTCCCAGCATGTTCTGTCCCGCTATAAGACTTTGACTCGATTGTGTAATAGATTGAGACATGTACGTCCAGGGGATAATTCCTACACTTAAAAATAAAACATAAGGAATGCCATCAGTAGATAATTTGGCAACTTTTCCGAAAATAATACCAAAAATCAAAATCTGTACCAATGGCTGGAGGATGGCCCAGGAAAACCCTAATATCGTCTGTGCGTACAAGACCTTAATTTCACGCCAAACCATAAAATAAAATAAGTCCCGGTATTCTTTCAGTTCCTTAAAATTTACAACCTGCCAGCCAGATATCGGCTTTATTATAGTAATTGATTTATCTTTTTTAAAGTTAATATTGTCCATTGTTCACATCCTTAAAAATATTTCTAAAAATTGGATCGTTGAAATAAATAATGTTCATTTAGCCTGTCCATCAGTTCTTTGCAAAGAATTTCTATTTCTAAATTAATAATTGGTGCAGGAGTTTTTCTTACAGATGAAGTAAATATTTCATAGGTATACACTTCATTAAAAGTACATGATATAAAATTGAAAATCCTTTCAACACGCTGTAATGACATATTAATCAGATCTTCATATTTAACTATTAATACTCTACGGTTCTCGTGAAGGTTCAAATCGAAATATAATAGGTTTCTAATATACCATAATAAAGCAGCGCCGTCTGCCGACGACATCTTTTCGTTTGCAATTTTTCTTACCAATCTTAATGTTTCACTTGTCATTCTTTCGCTTAAAGCGTTTTGGCCAGGATGTTTAATGTATCCTTTGCTAATACCCAACATCATATTTTTCTGGGCTTCACCCCATTTTTTTACAGCAGAATTTATAACATCATGGTAGTCTCTATATATCCATACTGCCTTTGCATTATGATGTATTTCTAAAAATCGATCTGTGTATTGTAAATCATTAATAGGCTTAATAATAATGATTCTCTTCTTATTCATTTTTATTAAGCGTTTAATTTTATTATCAGGTTTAATGCGAAAATTATCATATGCCTCCTTGTTTCCTTCATGATAAACGGAGCATTCCGGAGAATGTTGTAAAATATTTAAAAGCATGGTTGTACCTGATCGCTGTACTCCAACTACCGAGACAGGAATCTTTTCATAATACGAACCGCTTAAAAGCAAATGTTCTATATATTCCTGAAACGATTTAAAGTAAGTTCTTAAGACTCTATTAATTCTCATAAATTAATGAATTATCGAATTTAATATCCGATAGATTATCGGACTATTTACCATATAGTTACTATGAGTCTGTCCAAAGCAATAGCCGGAACGACTTTTAAATTGATTTTGGAAACCCCTCCTCTTGAATATAATCTCATTTTAAAAGAATATGCAACTGAAACTATATCTATGAATGAAAACTTAGTTAAGAGAGGAGTAATATCTTAAGGATGTTCTATATTTCCGCCATGAGACTGTAGCAGATCTATTATTTAGTTTTCTCTATCCAAATGGAACTAAACTGATGGTAAGTATTTTGGATTAGCATTTCATAACTCGGAATATTCTTCTTCAGAAATTTTTCCTCAAAATATCTCAGCATTGGTGTTGACAGTATAATTTCGTACGCATCGTTAAAGGATAAAAATGCCTGTAATATCATAGCTTCATTCCAAAAAACCGGCCAGTTTCTGTTAAGTATCCAGGTCTCCGAAGGAAAGGGGACATTATAGGGGAAATGTACATCATGTATATGTATTCTGACTCCTTTTTTTAATCTGGGAATTACTTCCAAAAACAAATATGACACATCCCCGTCTATTTTCACAATATGAGTAGAATCAATAAATAATACATCCCCACTTTCAAGTTGCTCAAAAAGAGAGAGGTCAACATCCTGGACTTCTTCATTGATAACATTAATACCCGGTATGCTGTATAAGGATTCGTAAGGATAAGGATCTATACATGTAATTTCCAGTCGATCTCCTGTCTCTGCGTTTCTTTCTCCAGCTATTGAACAGTAATATGTTGACAGACCACAACCGATCTCTACATATTGCCTGGGCTTAAGATCTCTGATCATAAAATATAATACCATTGCATCAACCGGGGTAGAGCCGGGGCCGAAACCTTTCTTCTCATTTTCTTCATAAGGTGGCAATCCGGAGTATTCATCAGAATAATTGAATATGAGATAAAGAAATAATCGCTTCATTGCGTCAAGATCATATTCAAGACCGGCCAAATCACTGGGCTTATACCATCGATGTATATTCTTTTTTAAGGTTGACACAACAGGCAATGGAGAATAATAATCCGATATTTTACAAACATTCAAATCATGTTCATTCAGGATTTTCACCATCTGTTCCCTTTGTATATGACGAAATGCTATTTTGAAAATTTTGCTATTTATCGTTAAACATATTTTATTAATATATTCTCTTATCCGTCTTAAAGTATTTAATACAGATTCAGGCAATATTAATTTTAGCAGGACTTTCACTATTTACAATTTAGAATATATGATTCCGCATATTTTATTAATGCGGCACCTGAGAGAAAAAATATTTTGTTTGTTCATTTCTGAGCTTATCACATAACCTGTCTTCAGGCAAATCCACATCATCATAAGTCAAAACCTGATCCGTAGGAATATCCCGTTTCAGGACACAACCTTCAGCAAGACCTATTGGTAATAATTTTTCTTTAT
>CAJVYT010000080.1 GCA_913009765.1 uncultured candidate division Zixibacteria bacterium | reverse complement strand
GAATATTTTTATACATAATGATTGTGTTTTTGCGTGTTTTTTGTTAAGATAGGGCAGTTAAAATGCGCCATTAGCTCAGGTGGTAGAGCAACTGACTCTTAATCAGTGGGTCCGGGGTTCGAATCCCTGATGGCGTATTTTTTATTGCATTACAATGAGTTAGAAAATTCTTGATAGAATTTATTTGATTAGTATGCGTGAGAGGACTACTGATAACTAATCATAAGAATAAACTAATCAATATTTAGATACATAATTGGGTTCATTCCGCCTTTTTTAAAATAATGAGCAACCGATTTGTACTTGTATTTTTTTCTTATTTCTTCTTCGGCAAAGTTACCAATAAATTCATATCTGTCGGAAAGTCTGCTCTCAGTAATTTTCTCAGATTTTTTGTTTTCGCGTTGAGTGCCGAATGTTGTCCCTGCTTTAAACCAAGAATGAATTATATATACTTCTTGGATTACACCTTCGTATATTGAAAAAGCGTATTTTGCTAACCCCGCCTTGTCAGGGTTTAATTTCCAATACCCTCTTGTAAAATCGTATAATTCTGTTTCTGTCATTGAATATCTAAAGAGTTGACTTATTCTTATTAAAATAGATGGTTCAATAATATCAATTCTTCTTTTCTCATATGTTGAAATAACTTGTTCAATTGTCATTCTTCCAAATGTAGCACTTTTCCAACCACTTTGCTTATTCGTTAAATTATGAATATCCAGTAGATCAATTATTGAAGCTTCAACTCTTAAGGCAGTATTTTCATCTTCAAGTCCATGTATCAGAATCTCAATTTTAGGCTTTAGCACTTGTCTCTTTAAATCATTTATATACTTAACTTTTTGATTATCATTATCGTCTTTCAAATGTGAAAATACACGATTTCCCTTACCTTTACCGACATAAAATATTTCACTTGTAATTGGATGAGAATAGATATAAACATAATATTTAAGTTCTCTTATTACTGAACTAGAAAATTTCATAATTTATTCCAATTTTTTATAATACTATATTTAGCAGCTTAGACCAATGATACAATATTGTTTATTTATTGTCAATAATCTCTTAATCAGTGGGGTCGGGTGTATCAGACTAAGTCTGTTCGAATCCCTGATGGCGTATTTTTTATTGCATTACAATGGGTTAGAATTCTCTCGCCAAAATATCAGCACAAATATATTGTCAGACGACTACGGATAGACGTGGTTGTAATATAGTTTTACTTGTGTTTGAGAGCTTCTTCAAGAGCACTTTTAAACTCTTCAGGATTGTCAGGAGTAAACAAAATACGTTTGATTTTTCCTTCATTTTTATCCAGAACAACATGCTCAACAAAATTAGCCCAGTCTAATTTTAACGCCGGTTTAAAATTCTTTAGTTGTAATTCTCCATGAATTAACCCTTTTACATCTGATTCACGAACTTCAACAGACTCAATTTCAGAAAATGGAACAATTAAATTTCCAAGATGTGTTTTTAGTTCAACACGATCAGCGTATATGCTGTATTCTTGCCACAGACTTTTTGCTGTGGATAAACTTGAATAGATAGGTTTTTCTGCCATTGTTATTTCTCCTTATTTAATACATATACTGGTTTAGTTTCAGAAAATTCAAAAAAAGTTTAAGCATATTATTTGATTTTAAGAAATGAGATTCAAGATTTCTAATTTAAAAATTCCTATTTTTCCAATTTAACAAACCTCTATGTTCTTTGTCGTTTAAATCTTTTGACCCGGCAACTATAGAATCAAGAGCAACATCAATTATCCAAGGTGTCCAGTGATTGTAACCTGCACGAGCTTTCACAAGATATGTATGTCCACTTACTGCTGTAAACTCAAGGTTGATTATTCTTCTTGATCGTCCTTTTTGGGAACTATATCCCAGACCGAGTATATGTCTGTCCGGCAGGACTTCAATATTGTTTACAGAAATGGCTTGATACTTTCTTTTCAGCGAATCAACTTGCATTAAATAGACATTTCCAATCTGTATGATTGCTACTTCAGTAGGTATTCTTCTTTCACCATCATACAGCACCAATAAATCTTTAACACCACAAGCTATAAATGTAGCAGTAACGAAAATTAGAATTAAGAAATAACGCACAACAATTCTCCTTTAGTTGATGATATATAATAATATCTGTCCAAAGTAGATTTTAATCTATGATGAGAGTATAAATATAGATAAAATTGTCTCATAAATCAATTGTAGAATAAAGATGTAGCGAATGATGTCAGGAGTCCTATGTTCCTGACATCATTATTATTCTCTTTCAATCAGTGGCACGGGTATATCAGGCTTTGTCTGTTCAAATCCGGTATGCCTATTTTTTTATTGCATAACAATCTGTTATGTCTATGTTAGTAAAAACAAATTTATCCTATAAAAGGAAAGACCGTGGAACAAATAATAATCAAACCAATTGGTGTGATTCATACACCATTTTCCCAACCAAAAGGTACCCCAATTCAACCATCCGGTTCATCTCATGCAAAAGGATGGATTGAATTATTTCCCGAATTTATTCCCGGACTTCGTGACCTTGATGGTTTTTCGCATATTACTCTTATCTATTATTTCCACTTATCTAAGGGCTTTGATCTCAATGTAAAACCATTTCTTGATACCAAACAACGCGGTTTGTTCTCTACTCGGGCACCAAGAAGACCAAATGCAATTGGTCTTTCGGTAGTACAGTTAGACAGAATTGAAGGCAGTGCTGTTCATATTGTGGATGTTGACATGGTTGATGGAACGCCCTTGCTTGACATCAAACCGTATGTTCCCGCCTTTGAAGACGTTGATAATTACCGAGAGGGATGGTTGGAAGGCAAGGCACACCGTGCAGGTGATATTTCGGCAGATGATAGATTCAGTGAGTGAGACTATTTAAAAACGAGTCGAAATATTTCAGTAATGTAAATTGAAACCAAAGGTGAAAAAAATAAGTTTAACAAAAGTATATTTCTCCGTTGCATTTTTGTATGAAGCATATAAATTATATTCAACAATTTTACAAAGGAACAGATATGACATTTTTATATTTGAATTCAGACCAAATGGGCAACGGCGACCGGACACTTGGCAAAAAACTTCTCAAATCATTTTTATCTGAAATGACGAAATCCGATACGTCTATAGATGTTATCGGGTTTGTTAATTCAGCAGTGACTCTCACCACCGAGGGAAGCGAAGTGCTGGAAAGCTTAAAAGTATTAGAAGAAAAGGGTGCAAAAATCGCAAGCTGCGGTACTTGTTTAGACCATTTTAATGTGCGGGATAAATTGTTGATAGGTGAAGTCGGCACAATGGATATGACTGTGGCTGTTATGGCAACTGCCGATAAAGTAATACGTCCCTGTTGAGATTATAACATTACCAGGGCTGTTGAAAAAACCTATTATTGTGTCGTCGGGAACCCTTTCCCGACGATTAAGCAATCAGGAAGGGGTTCCTGACTGCTCAAATAATATGAAATAAATATTTGCTTATAATTTTGTTACTTCTTTCGTATACTATTTTTTGAAAGTAATATAAAAACTTGAAAGATTTTATCCGACGTGAAATATTTTTTCATAGCATTTCTTTGGAGCCTTTGGTGTTTTTTTCACAGCTTTTTGATTACACCATCGATTACGAATTACTTTAAAAGAAAATTAAAAAACAGATACAAATATGTTCGCCTGTTTTATAATTTTTTTGCTCTTGTTTCTTTTATATCTATACGGCTCTACGCATCATTATTTAAAGAAGAAATTCTTTTCAATCCGAATGTTTATACGCATATATTACAAATAGTTTTATTTGGTGTTGCTATGCTCTTTTTTGTCATGGGTACCAAAAATTATGATATAAAACAGTTTTTAGGGATTCGGCAACTCAAGCAAAACAATCCGTCAGGGGGGATAGGTCAGTCGGGCAGTTTTAAGCAAACAGGTATTTTGCGGTACACTCGTCATCCATGGTATCTTGCGACAATTCTCATTCTGTGGGCGGTAGGATTAAACGGTTTAGTTATGTCGAAGTTGATAATGAATTCTATTCTTTCGGTGTATGTAATTATCGGCACAATTTTAGAGGAGAAAAAATTAGTGTCAGAATTTGGAGATATTTATAGAGAATATCAAAAGAAAGTCTCGATGCTGATTCCATATAAAATTTTTAGAAAGTAGTATATCTTATTTTTCTAATTTAATCGCCCATGCTATCAAAGCGGCAGTAATCTCTGTCAGCATATTCCAAATACGAGCCGCCACCGCTATTCCTGCCGCCGCCGCACCAAAAAATGGATTCAAAAGTGTTACCAGTACAAGTTCTCTTACGCCGATTCCCCCCGGCATAATGATAGCCAGATAGCCAATCTGATATGCCAAAGCGAATACACCTATTGCACCGATAATCGGCAGTTCATAATTGCCTGTTATCGAAACAATAAAAAGCCAGAATGAAAATCCATACGCAATCCAGCAGAGTGCATAACCAAGATACAACTTAAGTGCGGTTTTTATTGGCAGATTAAAATTGATAGGCTCACGTTTTATTTTCACCAAGAAGATATTAAACAGTTTAAAAACAAATTTCGGGAAAAATATCAGCATAAAAGAAAAAATCGTAATAGCACCTGCAAAAAGATAAAAGCTGATCCCTAAAAAAGAACTAAGCGACACAGAAATAAATGTATCAATAAAAAAAAGTGAGATAATCCCGACTAAAAAAGCCGAGGGTATTGCAAATAATTGAACTACCACCCATGAGGTCACCGAATACTGCTCATCAATACCGATTTTTTTGGCAAGATACGCCATTCCAAAAACAGGCCATATACGACCGGGAAGGTACCGTCCTAAATTAGCAATGTAACTTATTTTAAAAGCATGCGGAAATGAAACGGTAAATCCGAACCCTTTCATAAGAATACACCACACTTTTGAAAACATACCGAGAGTGATAAGATGAGCGGTAATCGAAAGAAGAAGCAGCCAATAATTGAGTGACCATTTAAACGATTTAATCTCATCCCAATTATAATCAAACGCCTTGTACACAAAATAGAGAACTATAACTAACACTATATATTTAATAATATGTATATACAGTGGTGTTGTTTTTTTATCTTTTACCGTATTGTCTTTTGAAAAATTTTGTTCCAATTATGTTCTTTCTCTCTTTATTTAATTCTTTGAGAAAGTATATATCATCGGCATAAAATTATCCAGTTAAAAAGAAAACAGACTTATTAACAAAGCTAAAAAAAGGATGCACCGGCTCGATACATCCTTTTTATCTATGATAAAGGTCAGAAAAATTCAGGAATTAAAATTTCCTGACTCGTTTTTTTGAATTTCTTCTTGATGACTGTTCATTATTATTTCCAAATAAAAATCCGAGTGATAAACCGATTTCTGCTCCGCTGTAATTTTTTCTTTCGCCGATATATTCAGAAAAATCAGCATAAAAATTATACCCCGCCTGCAAACCGACAGTTGTTCTTTGACCAAACATGATATCTACACCACCTCCGACATATCCGCCGAATGTGAGATAAACATCATCTTCAAAATAGACTACATCCCCATAGTCTTTATAGTTATTAACACCTAAAACAGGACCGCCGGATATAGCAAAATATGGATTTATCGGCATAACACCATTGATGTCAGTCATATAAAAACGACTACCAAAAAACATTGGAACAATTGTACTTTTTGTGCCGTAAATTCCAAACTCGTTGTAATAGACATTATCGGTAACATCCATAGCGGCGATTGAGAATGTCATTGCTGAAAAAGCTGTTGTCCAATGGTTCACTCCGATAGAGAACTTCGCATTGTCAAATGAACTACGGTTGCCAAAATCGACTTCATTTAGATTGCTGTTATAATCTCTTGCCGACAATGAGAATTCTAACATTGATTGTCTGTTTGAACCAAAATGTCCGGCAGTTGCTGACTCAACAGAAAAAAACAATGTGAGAACAAACAATGTGATACTTAAATTTTTCATTTTATCTCCTTTATCATCTTTCTTTATCTTACTCTACTGCAAGCAATATGCCAAAAAACGTAACACAAAGATAATCAATAAGATAGGTAAATATTGAGATAGAACTATATATTGAAACGCACAATAATAGTGCGTTTGATTGATTCTGGATGCCTTATTCAAGTGCGATGTAAAAGCTGCTTTTAAATAAATATGTTATGCTGAGCTTGTCGAAGTATGGTTCATTTGTTTTATTTATCATATGAATATGAATATGAATATTGATCGTTATGTCAGTTCCTGACTCGTCCTGACGGGTTGTGAACTGACAGATAATCGGTAGTTCTCAATTTTGATAAATCAAAATCAGGAACCACCGAAACAGTAAGTTTATGTTTTTATAACTAAAATTAAGTCTTGAGATTAATAATTGAATACGAATATAACAATCGGTATCTCATCTTGTCTGCTTGGTGAAAATGTACGCTATGACAGGAAAAGTAAAAGAGATAACTCTCTCATTGAACAGCTTGAACAAATAGCAAAGCTTCTGCCTATTTGTCCGGAAGTTGAAATTGGTATGACAGTACCCCGCGAGAGAATTAATCTTGTTGGTCTGACCGGAAATTATCGTATGATAGCAGAACAGTCCGGTAAAGACTGGACAACAGAAATGCTGGAGTTCAGCCAAGACAGAATTCTGAAATCTGATTTTAGAAATATCTCCGGTCTTATATTAAAATCCAAATCTCCATCGTGTGGAATAAAAACTGCGAAAATTATTGACGGTGACAGCCTTGTCTCTGAATTTGGAACCGGAGTATTTGCTGCTGTTGTTTTAAAACTATGTCCGTCACTTCCGATTATCGATGAGCTATCACTTCGTGACACTTATATTTTTGAAAAATTTATTAGTCAAGTTCGTATGCATGCCAAAAATATTGATTCTTATCGTAAAAAGCATTTTTAAACGCTCTGATTTCGGTTGGCTATAAATTTCCGATTAAATCAGATCTCTTGTCATCCTCAAAATTGACAGTTGGAACAGTTACGTGTAAACTCTTTCAAAAGATGCATTATACAAAAGCCGTCTTAAAAAAAGACGGCTTTTTATTTATATATACATGAAATTACTTATGGGCAGGAAGCAGGAGCAGGACCACTTTGGAAACTATAAGCAACAAGATATACCAAATCAGAAACATTGATAGAACCTGAGCCGTTAACATCACCTTCTTCTACACATGCCGGGGCAGGTCCGCTTTGGAAACTGTAAGCAACAAGATATACCAAATCAGAAACATTAATAGAACCGGTGGCATTAACATCACCTCGCAGGACACAACATGCATCACATGCATCACCGATTCCATCTGAATCAGAATCAGTTTGTGCCGGATTTGCAACTAAGGGACAATTGTCATTGATAGTCAGAATAGAATCATCATCGTCGTCATCATCTAAATAGTTGAGAATACCATCAAGGTCTGTATCTCCATTTGCAATCTCGTCAATAGTTGGTATACCATCACCATCGTCATCCGGATCAAGAGCATTTATAAGAGCATCTCCATCAGTATTTAAGGGGTTTCCAACATCGTTTAATTCAGTAAAGTCGTCAACAGAATCACCATCAGAATCAGAATTCAAAGGATTCATTCCCAATAATTCTTCGTCTGAATCAAACACACCGTCACCATCACGATCTATATCGACAGTACAACAAGTTGGGATTGGGTATTGAGGAAAGACCGACAAACCATTTGCAAAATAATCGTTATATATGATAGTATCGGCA
This sequence comes from uncultured candidate division Zixibacteria bacterium, assembly GCA_913009765.1. The sequence goes on along the minus strand of CAJVYT010000080.1, from coordinate 5,029 downwards.
GGTGAAATAACACAATCACCGTTCATGTCAGCTAAATAAGGTAGTTCAGGAGCAGGTCCTATTCCCTGCATAAAACGAATTAAATATGTGATATCGGCGACAGAAAGTACAATACCATCATTATTAATATCCCCGGTTGCAAAACAGTCTGTTAAAGAAGGTATGACAGTAGTTTCTACAGTTAAGGAGAATTCAGACCATTGATTCTCTGCATCTTTTCCCCGTACTTTATAATAATAATTTCCGGTTGGCTTATCAGCAAAGTTATAAAAAGTATCTACAATATCAGAGGCAATAACTGTACTCGATGCAAAAGAAACAGCAGGATAAAAATCATCAACGTGGAAACCATCTTCAACAACATATCCGTCGGTGCTGTATGTTAATCTTATATATATATTTTGTCCCGAATAGGAACTAATATCAAAAGATGCAGATACCCAAAGACCGGAAGATGTTCCGGTAATACCTTGACCTTTGTTATTTCCGTTTGGATTTGAAGTTGTTGTAATATTACCAGCAATAGGAGTAAAATTTATTCCATCAGTTGAGACTTCAACATATGCATAATCCCAATTAGCTTCTATATCATATTTTGTCATAAATTGAATACTGTCCGTTGGTTGTACTAAATATGATACTTTTGATGTCATAGTTGAATATACATTATTACCTGAATCAGAATAAAAAGCCGATGGAGAACTTACAAATTCTGATGTAGAAAGAAGGAATCCGGAGTTATTCCAGTTATCAAAATTTGTACCATCGTCGACACCGGTAGTTTTGTTCTGCATTTCAATCAGTTCATATACAACAGCCGGATTATTAGTATCAACAAGTGACCAATTAGCATTATAACTGACACTATCAACGATATTATCTACACTCAGAAGCGGAGTTTTTGGAGGAACCATCTGATAAATATTTTCGGCAGCTTTTGCAATAAACAGATTCGGTCCCAGGTTTTCAGATACTAATGCAGGAATTCGAGAGGGGTTCGGCCAAAAACCGTCGGAGTTACTGCCTACTTCGCATGTGATAGCTAAATTTTTATTTTTTGTTGTTTGTTCTCCGTATCCCCAATCGTCTGTATCGCCGTTCACAGTATACAATGTCCATCCCGGTCCCGGCGAGTAACCGTTATAAGCAGATATTGAATCCCCTATAAGACTAAAGACATTTTCATCTTCGGTGTATAAATAGTCATACCCCCAAGGCCACAGAACTAAATTTGAATAGGAGTGATACGCAACAGTAATAACAAAATTGTGGGCTTCAATAAAATTACGCATTGCCTGAGATTCAGGCTCGGAAAAAGCACTTGTCCCGCGATATGTTTCGCTTGAGTGATCAGGTGAAGAACCAATATCGTCGTATCCCCAATTATATCCAAAGTTACGGTTCAGATCGACACCAAAAGTTCCGTCGCCATTATCACTACGGTTTTTTCCCCACATGCCTCCACCTAACGGGTCGGTAACTTCATTATGATAATAACCATCAGGATTTACATTTAACACAAACCATAATTCGCGATTATCAACAATATCAGTTACTTCAGGATCTGTCCCATAATTATCCAATAAGTAATTCATAAAATACAGTAATACTTCAGGGGTGATAACTTCACGGGCATGAATAGCGGAATGATATAAAATTTCCGGTTCATCTTCATCCACATTAGGATTATCTGAAATCTTAACCGCCCAAATATCTCTACCCTCTAAGGTTTGCCCAATAACAACTTTATTTGAAATTAATGTTGAATGAGCAAGTACCAGCCAATCTACGGCAGAGCTAATTTCATCTAATGTTTTATATCCTCCCATATCTTGTTCAGTTGTCGATATGTCAGGTAAAACTTTTCCATGTATCTGTGTTTGATAATGTGCGACAACATCATCGTACACTATTTCTGTGCGAAATCCTATTTGCTGAATTTCATTGAGCTCAGTTGAGTTTGTAATAATCACTATATAATTATCACCACGTTCTACAATATCAAGAGACATTGACTGTAATGATTCAAGCATTGTTTTGTCGTCAATAAATACTTTAACCTGCTTAATATCTCTTGCCTGAATTGTAATGGCGGTTACAATTATTAAAAGAGAGAGAATCCAACTATACGCTTTTAATTTCATGATTTCTCCGTGAGTAGTATTTGTAAGTTCTTAAATATAATAGGTAATTTCACTTTTTTATGCAAGGGATAATGAAGCTTTCTATGGAAAATGATAGTTTTTGGATACCTTTATCTAATTTTGATAACTTTTGGAACACTTTTATCTAAAGATCATAAGTTGTATCTTGTGTTTTTACAATATTTTTTTAATCAAAATAACTAGCTTTTTTATACTTTCATGTTGTACGTTATGCTTTTATATTTTCATAATTATTGTAATTAAAAGGAATTAGTATCTTGAAATTTATAACAACTTCTTTAAAAGAAAATATTAGGGGAGTCTCTAAAAATTGTGCAATCTGTTTGTGGTTTATTGGAATATTTCTTTTAACCTCAAGCATCACCCGTTTTGCTTTAGTTTTCAATAATTTTGGAGAAATATCCGACTCAATATACATGGTTCCTCTTATTTTGATAGTTGGAATAGTTTTTGATTTATTTATCTCTTTGTATCTTACCTTTCCACTTGTTTTGGTCTTGTTGTTTTATCCCGCTAAATGGAAATCATTTTTTTTAGTTCGATGGATTACATCAATTGCAGGATTTATTTTTGTTTTTGGCAGTTTATATTTAGGTGTTGCTGAAATTATTTTCTTTGATGAATTTAGTTCGCGCTTTAATTATGTTGCAGTTGATTACCTTATTTATCCCCATGAAGTGTTTATAAATATTTGGGATACGTATCCGGTTCTGACTATTTTAATTGTCACTGGAATACTATCTCTCATTATTATGTGGTTTGTAAGAAAACAATTAGATAAAAGTGTACTTTTATATCCCAAATTATTCCGTACTCGTTTTCTCATTACTCTTACGTATGCTGTGCTAATTGTTTGTTTGACATATATACTCGGAATTGATTTTGCTAAAATCTCAAATAATCGAATTTTAAATGAGATAGGATTAAATGGTGTCTATTCGTTTTTTTATTCGGGTCTTACCAATGAATTAGATTATAATCAGTATTATTTACAAAGAGACAAGTCATCATCTTTTGGACTATTAAGAAAATTGCTTGATGACAGTCACTCATCATTTATCAATGATGATAAACAATCTATTGCCCGTAAAGTAACAAGTAATTACAAAGAACACCGCTACAATATTGTTTTAGTTTTGGAAGAAAGTTTTGGTTCTAATTTCATAGGAACTCTTCATCCTGACGGACCGAATCTTACGCCGCGGTTTGATTCTTTGATTCAAACAAGTTTACTTTTTTCCAATATCTATGCCACAGGTAATCGTACGGTAAGAGGATTGGAAGCATCACTGGCAAGTTTTCCTCCTATTCCGGGAAGGTCGATTGTGAAACGTCCCGGAAGTGAAAATGTTTTTTCATTGTCCTCTATATTAAAAGGTTTAGATTATAACACCGTTTTTCTCTATGGGGGATTATCCTATTTTGATAATTTTGGTCATTTTGCCTCTACAAATAGTTTTGATAGAATTATTGATGAACTCGATTTTAAAAATCCTGTCTTTAAAACTATTTGGGGAGTATCTGATGAAGATTTATTCTCTCATGCTCTTTTGGTATTTGATACCCTTGCTGCTCAGGAAAAGCCATTTTTTGCTACAATGATTACAGTATCGAATCATTCGCCTTATACATACCCAAAAGGTCGGATTCCATTTGACCCTGAACAACGCAGACGTGAAAATGCTGTACGATATGCCGACTACGCTATCGGTAAATTTATAAATGATGCGAAGTCTCATAGCTATTTTGACAGCACTCTTTTTATTTTCCAGGCTGACCATGGTGCCCGTGTGTATGGTTCTGAAGAAATCCCTTTACGATCGTATGAGATCCCAATATTATTTTATAACTCTACATTGACCGATACAGGGATACAAAATAACACGCTTGGTTCGCAAATGGACCTTGCTCCAACTATTCTGGATTTTCTTGGTATTGAATATAACAGTATGTTTTTCGGTCGGTCACTTCTTTCTACATCAAAAAATGCTGCTCGGGTATTGATGTCACATAATCGTGATGTTTCTCTCTTAAAGCATGATACTCTTGTTGTTTTAAATATTCAGGGTGGAGAAGATATCTGGTATAAAGACAGCACCGGTAAGTTTATTCCTGTCGAAAATATACATACATCTCCTCTTGTTGATGAAGCAGTGGCTTACTATATGACAGCATACGATATGTTCATTCACAAACAGCTTCATCCTTTAAAAGAAAATAGAGATATGCGGTAGTTAAAATTAAATGTAGTTTTGTAAATCAGACAGCTCTTTCTTGGTGCATCCAATAAAATGGGTTCGTTATTTTGAAATAGCATACTTCGACAAGCTTATAGCTTGCAAGTGTCAAGAATACTTTGTATATATCTTAGCAAGTAGAATGTACGGAACTCTCTATATCGGGGGTACATCAGATTTAATTAAGAGAGTTTATGCAAATAAGAATAAACTGACACAAGGATTTACCAGTTATACTGAATATTGTAGGGCGGAACTCTTTAACAGTTCCGCCTTTTGTATTTGATACCCTGAGTTTTTTAACTGTTTTCACATTTGAAATACAACAGCAACTTAAAAGTTGCCATGTTAAAACACCATGTCAAGACTAAATGGGTTTTTACATGAGAACCTAACTGTTGGCACCGTGACATTTTTTGTATTTTTTATTTTTTTTTTTTTTAATGATACGGCGACCACCGAGATCTACACTCTTTCCCTACACGACGCTCTTCCGATCTATATCAAAAAAGCAACGATATTCTTTAAAAACGTTTAGGGAAATATGACCACTGACGGGCTGTAGGCTGGTAACCAATATAGTATTGTTTCATGCAGGAGTACCCGGTTTTCAGAAACGCTACTGTA
>CAJVYT010000079.1 GCA_913009765.1 uncultured candidate division Zixibacteria bacterium | reverse complement strand
GCGGACATCAGACTCGTAAGGAGAAGTCTAGTATACAACGATGAGTACCTCAGTTAATACAATGTGCTCTTCCGATCTCCTGTGTAATTTTGATTTGATATTTTTTTTTTTTTAATGATACGGCGACCACCGAGATCTACACTCTTTCCCTACACGACGCTCTTCCGATCTTATGGAAATCATATAATCAGATATACACTTAAAAGTAAGCAGTCAGATACAATTCATATAATATTGTCTGATACCCTCTTAGAAGTTGATGTTAGTAGTATTGTCTTTTTGAGAAGTGTTAAAGATATAAAACCAGGGACGAAATCTATAAAAATTAAATATGATAGAATTAAATATGAAAATATTATGAAACTTGAAGCAGATACGACAATTATGGAATTTGGAGAACCTCTTTCTGATAGCGGAGGTTATGAGTCCATGCCTACAATGATAAAAGACTTTGTACCTGAATTTCCTGAAAAGTTAAGAAAAAAGCATAAATCAGGATCAGTTCGGATTAAAGCACTTGTAGGTTCTGATGGTAATGTTTTAAAAGCACAAGTTGCCAAAAAATCTAAATATAAAGAATTTGATTATTCTGCTAAAATAACCGCGATGAAAAATAAATTTATGCCTGCAGTTTTTAATAATAAAAGAATAGCAATTTGGGTCACATATAAAGTGATTTTCAATGCCAAATAAGGAGCTGAGCGTTGGACATACTCATACTCGGTGGGACGCAGTTTGTCGGCAAACATATAACTGCAGCCGCACTCAAAAATAATCACAATGTCACCCTCTTCAACAGAGGTAAGACAAACACAGAACCCATCGACGGAGTCACCACCCTAATCGGTGACCGTGACGGCAATCTTGATGCTCTCAAAGGTAAAAAGTTCGATGCCGTCATAGATGTATGCGGGTATCTTCCGAGAGTTGTCAAACAATCTGCCGAACTTCTCAAAAAGCTTGTTCCGCACTATGTTTTTATCTCCACAATTTCTGTCTATGACCATGCCAACGGTGAACCGATAGATATTGATTCTCCTCTTGCAACCCTTGAAGATGAATCGACAGAAGAAATCACCGGCGAAACATACGGCGGTCTCAAAGTTCTCTGCGAAGATGAGATTTTAGAAATATATGAAGAAAATGCAACGATCATCCGTCCGGGGTATATTGTCGGACCCGACGACCACACCGACCGTTTTGGCTATTGGATTCGACGTGTAGCCAATGGCGGCGAGATGCTTGTCCCCGAAAATGATGACCAGCCGATGCAGTTTATTGATGTTCGTGATTTAGCAGAATGGACAATAAGATTGACTGAGAAAAAACAAGCAGGAATCTACAACGCTGTCGGACCAAATGAAAAACTGACTCTTGCCGATTTACTTGTCAGAATGAAAAAACATTTTAATTCAGATTCTAAATTTATCAAAGTATCAAAAGAATTTATTGATGAAAATGAAATTTCGGTAACAGATTTCCCTATGCTTTTTTCTTTTGAAGATACCGCCCATTACAATTTTATGGAAATCGAACTAAGACCATCTATCTCACAAGGGCTGACTCATCGAACAGTCGAAGATACAATTCAGGCATCATATACATATATTAAGTCTCTTCCTTCAGATTACGAATTTAAGTGTGGGTTATCGGATAAAAGACATGACGAACTGCTTAAAAAAGTGGAAAGATAGCTATAAGGCTTGCTGAAAAATACTTTTTATAAAAACATACTTCGACTCTACTCAGTATGACAGATTATAAGCTGTTGTCTTTCAAGTCACCCTGAGCGGAGTCGAAGGGTCTTGAAAGACAATTTTGACATTATCAACAAGCCTATTAACTGTTTAATTCTTATTGCCAATCTTTTTGAATTCATGTACTATTGATTTATGGAAAAATATCTCAAGGCAATAACGATTGTCTTTTTTATAATTGGATTATTCGGAGTTGTAACCGGCACAATTGTACTGCTGTATTTTAAAACATCACTATTGGCAGGCAGTTGGCTTGCTGATTTTATAACAGAAAAAGGCATTATAGAAGCCGAGGCAGTTCGGAAGTTAATTATTTATGTACCTATGCTGCTCGCATCGGTCGGATTATATTTTAAACAAAAATGGGGTCGGATTATTGCTCTTTTGTGGTCGGTTTTAAATATCGCAGATTTTCCGATAGGGACTGTTTTTGGAATAATCGCACTTTGGGTACTTCTTAAAAAAGAGACAAGGAAAATTTTTAATATAGATGAGTCAAAATTTATATAGGTGTTTACTTTCTGTCTGTTCGGATTAGGAATAAGTTTGTCAGGTTTCTCGATTTTTAAATCTGACGATTTCAAATCAACGGAACCACTACCTGCAAGGCTTTACTACTATATATTAACGAATATTCAGAAACTCCTTTCCGTCGTAGACGGAAACCAGTGCAGGAACGATTTGAGCAAATAAATCGATACATACAAAATCTATAATTTATTTTTTTTATAAACTGCCATTTTGTTACTGTTCTGGACTCCGACTTCGCCGGAGTGGAGATGGTCGTACGAATTCATAAATATTTATTAGTCAGGGCTTGTTGAAAAACCTGAGCATACTTCGACAAGCTCAGTATGACAGATTAAAAAGTTATTTTCTATAAATTATCTACTGCTTAATCAATCCGAATTTTTCAAGTCTGGCACGAATTGAACCAATTGAACGTTCGAGTATATCAGCGATTTCTTTAATTTCTTTACCGCTTTTAAACATATTGATGAGATTATTATCCTCGGCAGTGTTCCATTTTGCAAAAGCTCGTGGATTTGTCTTTTGCAGCTCCTCAATAGATTTAAAATTATTATTTTTGAAAATAAATTCCATTTTCATCGCAGGGATTGTGTTGCCATGTATTTTTACAATTGTGCCGATAATTTCCTCGGCAACTTTTGCTGACATCATTATGTCAGTTAAAGTGATTTGCGAATATTTGTGAATTATCTGTTCATAAGTGAACCCATTTCCAATAAGATGCAATATGTCAGTAATTTTAACATTTGTATCTCTAATTTGTACATCAGCCATAATTTTTCCTCTCACTTAAGATTTAGAGATTGTAATTTATTTTGTACCTCTGTTTCACTTTTTCTCATTAAAACTGCGATATTTTCTATCTTTGCTCCGCATGTATATAACTTAACAAGTTCATCTGTTTCTTTTGTATTCCACTCCAATTTTAATTCTGTCATTTCATCAGGAGAAATTTTATTGACAGTTTCAAGATAACTGTCTAAGATGAGATGCTTTTTTAAATATTCTGTCATTCTCAAAAGAAGCTGCTGTATTTCTGAAACAGTGACAGAATTATCTGATTGTACTATATCAACGATTGAAACACCTTTTTTGAGTAAATTTATTATATCAAATAAATCCTTTGTTGTGTTGCCTACTTTAGTCCATTTCGGTCTCATCGTACATGCCCTTTTAAAAAATAAGCCCCCATTTTGCTTATTTCCCTTCGCGTTACTAATATCGTACTACCCACTGACAAGGGCTGTCAGTTTAATTTCATTTTTTTTATTTATTGACAATACTTGTCTTTTATGGGCTAAACTGTTATTTTTATTGTATAAAAAAGAGAAATTAATAAAATATTGAGGATATATATGTTGTTTGGAGCACATGAATCGATAGCAGGAGGTGTTTTTAATGCGATTGAACGGGGTAAAAAAGCTACCTGTGATACTATACAGATGTTTAATAAATCTAATTCGCAGTGGCGGGCAAAGACAATAACAGATAAAGAGTTAGAGAAATATTTTACTGCGATTGATGAATTGGGAGTGACGGTGGCAACATCGCACTCAAGCTATCTTATCAATTTGGCTTCTCCAAAAGAAGAGTTAAATGAAAAATCGTTTCATGCGATAAAAGAAGAGATGGAACGATGCGAGAGGCTGAAAATTCCCAATTTAGTATTTCACCCCGGTTCTCATGTCGGCGAGGGGGAAGAAGCGGGTATGGACAGAATTGCCAAAAACGTTGTCCGTCTGTTTGAAGAATTACCGGAAACCGACAATGTGACTTTGCTGTTTGAAACAACTGCCGGACAGGGAACAAATCTTGGATATACTTTTGAGCAGATAGGCTATTTGATTGAAAAATCAGGGTCGCATGACCGTTTGGGTGTTTGTGTCGATACCTGTCATATTTTTGCTGCCGGATATCCTTTGTCTGACCCAAAAGAGTATAAGCAAACGATGCAGCAGTTTGATGAAATTATCGGACTTGACCGTTTGAAAATTATCCATATGAATGACTCAAAAAAAGAGTTTGGGTCAAAAAAAGACAGGCATGAACATATTGGCAAAGGGTTTATCGGTTTGGAAGCTTTTCGGAATATTGTTAATGACAAAAAGCTCAAAAAAGTGCCGATGATTTTAGAAACTCCAAAAGGTGATGAACTCACAGAAGATATCGAAAACTTAAAACTGCTCCGTTCATTGGTAGAATAGAGTAACATAAAGAGAGACAAAAATGCAGCAGACTACGTATCCGGTACCGATGGCAAATATCGCAGTTAAAGAATTCATTATGAAAGTTTTTGGTTGGATGGCATTTGCTTTATCTATTACTGCAATAGTTGCGATGTATGTTGCATCATCAACAGAACTGATAGAAATGTTTATTTACAACCGAATAGCTTTTATCTTTCTTATCATTGCTGAATTAGGAATGGTTATCTATCTGACGGCACGGATTGAAAAAATGTCAGCTACAGCCGCAACAACAGTTTTTCTTATCTATTCTACTTTAAACGGGTTAACTCTATCAGTAATTTTTGTCGTATATACTGCCGAATCAATCGCATCAACATTTTTCGTTACCTCGGCAACATTTGGAGTCATGTCTCTCTATGGATATATCACAAAAAAAGACCTCACTTCAATGGGGAATCTTGCTTTTATGGGGCTTATCGGAATTATTATTGCATCGGTTGTTAACTGGTTTTTACGCAGCGAGATGCTTTATTGGATTGTAACCTATGTAGGGATTTTGGTTTTTGTCGGGTTGACTGCTTATGATACTCAAAAAATTAAAAAAATAGGTGAGTCTGTAGATATAGAATCAGAAGCGGGGAAAAAATCAGCTATCTTAGGTGCCTTGACTTTATATCTTGATTTTATAAATCTTATGCTGTTACTTCTTCGGGTTTTAGGCAGACGGAAATAAACTTCAATGAACAGCAATCAAAATAATAAAGTTCTTATTTTGGGCTCCCTCTTTGTCGGAGTCCAGTTACTGTAGGGCTGGATCCCTGTGATCCCGCCTTCTTTTTAGTGTATGGCAGACGCCCTCGTCTGCCAATCTTCAACCACACATTCACTATAACGCCATTGTAATTTCCAAATCCACTTTCTATTATGAATAACTTAATTATTAAAGAGAAAATTTTATGTACAATCCCCAATCAAGTTGAGGATGGTGTTTGGGAATATTATCGAAAATGGCTTTAAGCCATTTGTTAAAGCAAAGCCATTTCTCTGTAACAGGTTAAGCCTGTTTTGTTTACGGCGAAAAATAGAATGGAAAAACGGTTTTAAAAAGATATTTTATATGCGAAACGAACCCATTTTACAAAACGAATAAAATTCGTAGGGCGGAAATCTTTAGCATTTCCGCCATCAGTAACAGAACCACTAAAGTCTTTAAGTACGTCTTGGCGTAGTTCGCCCTACAAGACTGGATTCCGTGTCAAGCACGGAGAGGAGTTCAAAAGAATTTAAAAAAATGAACATACTTTGACTCCGCCTAGACGGGTCAGTATGACTTATTGTAAACTATTTTCTGTCAGTTCACAATTCACTTTCAGTGAATCAGGAACCAACAGAACGATGTAAATTATATTGTAGAGTTGAGGCATGCCTCAACCTTTCTTGTATGAACAGGCAGACCAGTTTTTACAAAGCCGAGTCACCTTAAGCGGAGTCAAAGAATGACAAACGTAAACATAAATTGACCTGTATATAAAAAAAACGTACATTCACATCATGAATGACAAGTACAATAAAGAATTTCTGGCAATTGACTATGGAACCCGACGTATCGGTGTCGCCAAATCTGACCCGATGGGGGTAATTGCCTCGGCATTGACAACTCTTGAGGTAAAATCACAAAAAGATGCTCTTGTAAAGATATTGGCATTAATAGAGGAATACAAACCGAACGGAGTTGTTTTTGGTTACCCACTTTTAAAATCCGGCGATAAATCTGATAAGTGTCGTGAGATTGACAAGTTTATCAATAAATTACAAGAGACTTACATCGGGAAACTGTTTCGAGTAGATGAACATGCAAGCTCAATAGAAGCAACCAAGATTCTGCATGCTCATGGACAAAAAGTCGGCAAAGATAAAAAGAGAATTGACCGTTTGGCGGCAGTAATAATTCTCGAACGGTTTTTAGAAGAACTGCAATAAAGGTTAGTATGTTTAAAAATTTGGTGTTAAAATTAGTTTTTATGTCAATACTAATTGTATTAATAGCTTCAATATTTTTCTACCGTATGTACACCGAAGAAATAGATTTAGGTGATAAAACAGTTACTCTTATAATAAAATCGGGAAGTTCTTTTTCAGAAATAAGTTCAAAACTTTTACAAGAGCATGTTATTGACTCTCGTTTTATGTTAAAATATCCGGCACAGTTTAAGGGGATTGATAAAAAACTTATCCCGGGAAGATACGATTTCTCAGGGAAGAATTCCTGTCGTTCGGTATTGGAACGTTTACAAAACGGTGATTTTCTGAAAATCAAAGTAACTATCCCCGAGGGAAATATGATATGGGAAACAGCATCACTTCTTGCAAAACGTATGGAGCTTGACTCTGCAAAAATCTATAATTTAAAAAATGATACTGCATTTTTAAAACAATTAGGAATACCGTCACTTGAGGGATATCTGTTTCCTGAAACATATTACTTCCCATGGGGAATAGATGAAAAGACAGTGGTCAAAGAATTAGTTGGTATGTTTCAACTGCAAACTAAAGATATCTGGACTGATAGTTTACCGAATAACCTCACACATAATGAAATAATTATTTTGGCATCTATTATTGAATCTGAAACCGGTGTTGGCGGTGAAAGGCGGTTGGTATCCTCGGTGTATCATAACCGTTTACGAAAAAAAATGAAACTTGATGCTGACCCGACAGTTATATATGGTTTGGGAGGGTTAGCAAGACCATTGTATAAAAAAGATTTACGAAAAGATACGCCGTACAATACCTATATACATAGAGGATTACCTCCAACACCAATAAATTCACCCGGGCTGGCATCAATCAAAGCAGCTATTCATCCCGAGACAACTGAGTATCTTTATTTTGTGGCAGATAATAAAGGGACACATTACTTTTCAAAAACAAATGCTGAGCATAATAGAGCCATCAGACGAATACGGTCACAAAAATAAGTTAGAGAGAGTTGTTTAATCTTTTTTCTGAAATGATTTTAGCAAATTTAGAGGTAATATCTAAAAGTATCCCTTCTTCAAAGACAGAAAAAGCAAGGTCTTCATGAGAACTATATCCAATCATCCCGATAATTTTTCCTTCATGTTTGAGAGGGTGCAGCATATACGATTTGCTGTTAAGGTCTAACAATAATTTTTTTTCAAAGAAATTTCCGCTAAAGATTCCGCCGTAGCTGTCAGAAAAAACATGACCGTCAGAAGCAACTTGTTCAAACAAAGATGGTTCTGTTGGGAGAGAGATTGCCAAACCATCTAAAAATTCTCCCTTGTTCCAAGTTGAGACTGCTAAGAAAGAATTTTCGTTTTGGTTTCTAATAACCAAGACACCTTTTTTGATGTTAAATTTTATTTCAAGCCGTCTTGTTAATTCACAAAAAATATCCGAGATATTTGCATCTTGTGGAAGTTCTGATTCAAAATTAAATGACAAATCTCGTTTTTCTGAAAGATAACTGCGATATGCACACATTTAATAAAGTCCTATTTTTCAGACAAGTTCTGTCGATTCTTTTTTGAGGTTATATTTTTTTACTTTACGCCAAAGAGTTGTTCGTCCTATACCGAGTTCCTGGGCTGTTTGGGTATAGTTCCAATTATTATCGTCCAGTGTTTTCACTATGAGTGAACGCTGTCCTTCATCAAGTATTCCACTACCTTTGTCAGTCGTCATATTAACGGTGAATTTGCTTGTTGATGAGTAGGCATTTGCTGATTCAATAAAGAGGATATCTTTTTCCTCAATTTGAGATGTTCGGCAAAGAGCAGCAGCTCTTTTGATTATATTTTCAAGTTCTCTTATATTTTCAGACCATTGGTGATTGTATAACAACTCTAAAACTGACCTGCTGAATGTATATATAGGACGGTCGGTTTCATATGAGATTTTACGGGCAAAATATTCTACCAGTGATTCTATATCATCAAGCCTCTCTTGTAAGTGAGGTATAGCAATAGACACTTCACTTAATAAATGATAAAGTTCTTTTTCAAATGTACCTGAACTTACTAAGTTGTGTAAATTGTGGTTTGTTGACGATAGAAACCTGACAGAAAGTGATGTAGAATTATCAGCATCTTCTAATCTGTTTGAATGCATAAATTGAATTAGTTTATGCTGTATCGGCATTGGGAGAAGATGAACATCTTTGATAAAAAGAGTGCCCTTGTCAGCTTTTTCAAGAAGTGATATGTTCTGCGAATTTTTATTTCCAAACAGTAAATCGTCAAATATGGCAGTCGGGGTTGAGGTTGAATCAAGTATAACAAACGGCTGTTTTCTTCTCTCGGAATGGTGATGCATTATCTTGGCGGTAAGTGATTTTCCTGAACCGGATGGACCGCTAAGTAAAACAGATATATCTGTCGGGGAAACTTTTCTTATTTTATCTTTGAGACGAGACATTTGTTTTGAGTCGCCGATTAAATTGTCAAATCCAAAGTTCATTGCGACATATTGTTTTAATCGTGAGATTTCTGTTTTGTTTTTTTGGTTTTTTTCTGCTTTGAGTAAAATTGTCATCAGCTCATCATAGGAACAATTTTCAGTCACTATATCAAATAGTCCGGCTTGAATAAACTCATGTTTTTTAAAATCATTTTCCGTATGAATCCCAATTATTTCGATAAATGGGTTGCTTTGGCAGAACGTAGAAAGTTGTTTTGGGGAATATAAATTATTATCGGTTTTTACTAAAATTATCCGGCAGTTTTCAACTGCTTGTGATGTAGTTTGAGAATATAAACTATCAGCCATTGTAATCGTGAATTGATTGTCTGAGAAACCTTTAAAAAGTTTATCAGATAATTCAATAGGGATATTAACGGCTAAGATTTTAACGTTTGACTGCATCTGTGTGTCCTGTATGTTTACGATGTTCTTTTTTTTCATTCGTATGCAGCTGAGAAATGTTCTGGTAACATCTGTTGACTGCGGCTATTTTTGTTTTAATATGTTCCGGGCGTATATTTTGTTCGATTTGTAATTCTCTGTATAATTTGATAAGATGTTCAGCGTGTGATTTCAGCTCTTCGGTAATATTTTCGGTTTTGAGAGAGTCCGATTTATTGAGAGTGAACTGTACGACAGAACAGTCTGTTTTTCCAATTGTACTGTTTGTGATTTGTATTTTTCGCTTGGATGCTTTAGAACATTTTTTTTGTAATATCTGTAAATCAGTATCTATTATATCATTTGAGGTTATATTAAAAAATGAGAGTGCTGATTTGTTACATCCAATTATCTGGTCATCGCTCCGGTTAATAATTAAAATTGGATCAGTTTTTTTAGTGGCTTCATATAAGTTGTCTCTGCTGTGTACAACATGGGAATGTTCTTGTCGGAAGTGACATATTTTGTGCAGGAAGGCATCTTCAATAGTAGATATTGAACCCAAACCTGCCGGTGCCGCCAAACCGATAAGTATATTTTTATTAAGCGGTATTGTGAGAATTCTGAATAATCCATTTTTGTTGTCACATACCTGTTGAGCATACGATGCTTCATAAGAGAAATTCATGTTTGTTGTAATTAGTTCAGGTTTTTCTAAAAGCGTATCGGAAGCATAGATGGTTTTTGAATCATTGACAAGAAATAAAGAGCAATGTTGAGGTGTCAATGAATCCAAAAATAGGGAATCTTTTACGGAAATTCTGCCGTACAATACGATATGCCATAACATTGAAGATAATGAAGAGTCCACAAGGGTATGGTTTTTGTCGTTTTCGGCTGTTAATCTGTTTAGTTCTTGATTTATTGTTTCCAAAATTTCTCATCCTTGAGATATAAGTGTATTTAGCTGTTTCAATTTGGTACATAATATTTATCGGATGAAACAGTTGAATCTTTAGTTATTGTTTCTGAGATGAGATAGTTTTTAGTTGATTTCTAAGTAAATAGATACTACTCAATGAAGTATGAAAGATTTAAAGAAAACAAAAATAATAGCGACCTATGGTCCTGCTATTGCCAATAGTTCCAAAGTGAGACAACTTGTAGATGCCGGTATCAATGTCTTTCGGGTTAATTGTTCACATGGGGAAACAGATGATTTTAAAAAAGCTGTGTCTGTTATTCGAAAAGGAACTGCCAAAGCATTATTTCCGATAGGTATTCTATTTGATATCTCAGGTCCTAAATTAAGGTTGGATCATTTTGAAGGAGAGTTTCCAATCACCCAAGGTGAATCTCTGACTCTCACAACCGGTGAAACAAATATAGCAAATCGAGTTATTGGTGTGAACCATCCGGCAATTATCGCATCGGTGAAAAAAAACGAACGGGTGTTTATTGATGACGGCAATATTGTTTTACATGTACAAAAAATTTCCAAACAAAAAATTGTATTAGAAATTGGTAATAATGGAGTTATTCTTGGTGGGAAAGGAATCAATTTACCTGATTCAGATATTCGAATTCCTACTATTACAAAAAAAGATATTGAAGATATAAAAACAGCATGTGTCTGTAAGGCAGATTTTATAGCTCTGTCGTTTGTACGCTCCGGCGATGATATTATTGAAGCTCAGAAATTGGTTAAAAAATATGGAGGGGATCAGCATATTATTGCAAAACTTGAGAAAAAAGAATCTATTGATGATATTGACAATATAATGCTTTTATCCGACGGAGTAATGGTTGCTCGTGGAGATTTGGGAGTGGAACTTCCATTTGAAGAACTGCCTCAGCTTCAAAAGAAAATTATCACTTTGGCTAATTATCATCATAAACCGGTAATTGTAGCTACTCAGATGCTTGAGTCAATGCGGTTTGCTCCAAGAGCAACAAGAGCAGAGATAAATGATGTAGCCACGGCGGTGTTTGATTATGTTGATGCTGTTATGCTGTCTGCTGAAACTGCTACGGGAAAATATCCGCTTGAAACAGTCAAGACAATGGCACGGGTGGCTCTGAAATCTGAAAAATTTACTAAACGCAAGCATGTTGATGCTCATTTAGACCAACATTTAATTCGGTCAGAGCTGACTCATGCGATTGCAAAATCGGTTAGTTCTTTGCAGGCAGAGTTTGAGGCAAAGGCAATATTTGCATTTACATCAAGCGGATTTACTGCAGGACTTATTTCTAACTTATTCCCGCCTCAGAGAGTTATTGCGTTAACTTATACAAAAAGAGTACTGTCAAAACTTACATTATTACGGTCTGTGTATCCTGTTTTAGTAAAAAAACCGACAAGTTTTCGGAGTATGATAAATATAATACAAAAAGTAGGTCAGAAATTTGAGTTGGTTAATGTCAACGATAAAGTGATAATTACCGGTGGACTTCCTTTTGATTCAAACGCCCCTACTAACTTTATGATGATTCATGAGATTGAAAAATAGAGTTATTATGAAAAAAATTATATTATTTCTTATCTTTCTTTTTATGTTGGTTCTATCTGTATCGGCAGCTAAAAATTCTAAAAAAGAAAAAATAAAAAAAGAAATTTGTATTTCATTTGATGAACTTCCTGTTGCGGTTGGGTTTCATGATGTTGACCGTGAAGCGGTGACATATTTAATTTTACAAGCATTAAAAAAATATGATGTGAAAGCGGTCGGGTTTGTTGTCGGTGAGCAGATTCAGGAATCTTTTGATATCTTAGGCGAGTGGTTAAACAACGGACATACACTTGGGAATATGACTTATTCTAACCAAGACTTAAATCAACTTGGTATTTCACAATTTATTGATGATATCAGGCATGGTGAACAAGAATTAGACCCAATGATTAAAGGTTTTGGACAGAGAAAAAAATATTTCAGATATCCTTATTTGCATTATGGGAACACATCGGAGAAGAAAAAAGAGTTGTCTTTATATTTAGATTCAAAACATTTCTATGTTGTACCTGCTACTGTTATAATTGAAGATTATCTGTATAATATGTCACTTGATAAAATGGGGAAAGAACCGGATACAACAGCATACTTTGCTCTTATGAATGAATATATCAATAATGTCTTAGATGAAATCGAAGCATCGGAAAATTTGTCTTTAGAAGTGTTAGGTCGTCCGTGTAAGCAGATATTAAAACTTCGTGCCAATAGAATCAATGCTGTTTTTTTAGATGAAATGCTCGGAGCTATTAAAGAGATGGGGTATACTTTTATCTCGGTTGACACAGCTTTAAAAGATAAAGCGTATCATCGTCCTGAAGCATATTTTGGATCGGGAACGGTGAATTTTTTGCAGATGCTTAAAGAGTCTGACCCTGATTTTTTACCGGCGGAGTAAAAGATCGGAAGAGCGTCGTGTAGGGAAAGAGTGTAGATCTCGGTGGTCGCCGTATCATTAAAAAAAAAAAGAAAAAAATCAAAAATCAGATATATTATGATACAGGGAATATCAATTTCTAGCGACACTCTGTTCTAGAGACACGTGACGTGCGCC
>CAJVYT010000078.1 GCA_913009765.1 uncultured candidate division Zixibacteria bacterium | reverse complement strand
TTTGGTTCAATGACATCAGCTCTTAAAAATGGTTTTAAGGCAAAATCAGCATATCAAAAAGGTTTGAACTATGACAGTTCGGTGTATGATCTCTATGGCGGTTTAGGAATGTACCACTATTGGAAATCCGCAAAAGCCGGATTCTTACGGTCACTTCATATTTTTAATGACGACAGGCGAAAAGGAATTGATGAGTTGTATCTTACTATCGACTCTTCTGAAATCTCAGCTGATGCTGCTTGGTCGTCGCTGATTTGGATCTATATAGATAAAAAACAGTTTGATACCGCAGCAGTTATTGCTCAAACGATGTATCAAAAATATCCGGAGGGAACAACCTTTTTGTGGGCATTGGCTCAAATTTATTATCAATCTGAACAGTTTGACAAAGCTATTGAGACATACCAATTTTTATTTGAAAGACTAACGGCAAACCCTAAAAATTATTTTAATATTGTTGAATGTGAATATCAAATATATGAAGCAAATATAAAAAATAACAATACGGTCGATGCCAAAAAGACTGCTCGCAGATTTATGAACTATGTAAATAAGATACCTCTCAAAACAAGAGAAAAACAAAAAGATAAAATTAAGGTTTTAGTTAAAGAGGTAAACAGTTAAGCATTCTGCTGTACTCGTTTTGTTTCATCAAGCAAACGACAGCCTTCCATCAGAATAGATTCATTTGGAAGTTCATTATTTGGAGTCGGCAACTCAGATATGTTTATAGTTTCAATCTGCCAGCTTCCTTGTTTCCACCCAATAGAATGATAAACCGCATCGGCACCATTTTTCTCTTGGAAAGAAGCATACGTAATTTTTCCATTGCCAAAATATATCAGTAATTCTGAATCGGTATCAGAATCTTCTAAAACAGTAAGTTTTGCAGTCCGGTTACTTCCACCCATCATTTGAATAAGGTCAATTATATCAATATCTGCTAACAAACCGTGAGTGTTTTTCGTAAGTTCCGGTATATCTTTATCTTTTGAATTCGTTTCAAATTCTGACTGAATTTTTTTCATCTTTGCGATGAGAAACTCAAGATTTCCATCCAAAGAAATAATATCTTCAATTCCTAAAGTAAACAACGATGACAGTTGTGCTGCTGAATCGGTTTGAGCCAAAATAAAGGTTGTAGTATCTTTAAAATTCAGCCCGAGAGTATCAAGTTTTGTTACATGGTTTTTAATCTCATCTACGGAACAATCTAAACACAAAAGAATAAAATCCGGTTTACTGCGTTTATATAGTTCTATCATTGAAGATGATGAGTCGGTCGTCAGTATTCTAAAATGCTCTAATTTAAGTCTGTCTTCTAATTTTGTAACTATTTCTTCGTTTGTATAGAAAATCATTGTTTGGCTGTATTGTGATTCTTGTGTGTCTGACATGATTTCATCTTTAATCATTTCAATAAAGGAATGAGCAACTTCTTCTAAAAAAAGATCACCGGTAAGGTCTTTTATTTTTGTTTGAATTAAGTCAAATTTGTCAAACGACAAACGTTCTTTGATATTAATATGTTGACAGAACAAATCACAAATAGTGATAATATTGCCTCCGAGTACCTCGATAGGTAACCGTTTAGTATATTTTTTTTGTAAATCAATATACATTGATTTAAGCATTTCAATAATTACCGGAGAATAATTTAAAGAGCTTAACAGTTTGACAGTTTTTGTAATTTGGGAACGGATATTTTCGTCTTCATTTTCATTTTTTTCAAGTGGGTAGAAGTATTTGGATATATCATGTAGATACGCAGCATTTATTATAGCTAATCTATCTTTTTGAGGTAAACTTATTTTGGCACAAAGTTTTTTTACATACTGTCCTACTATTGAATTATGGTTATACTCCAAATTTTCTTTTTCAACAAGAAGCGAAGTAAAGAGATCTAAATTATGTATAAGTAATTCAGTTTCAGTTTCAATTTCTGATTCACCTAAAAATAGAGATGTCACCGAGTCATAGTAGCGTACTTTTGTTTTTGGAGAATTCTTTCTTAATCTGTCAATTAAATCAATATAGTCACCTACAACTCTGTCTGAGATATAAACCGAATGAAATTGTTCCTGCCCAAGAATTTGAATTGCATCATCGGCAGATTCTTTGGTGATAACTTTGAACCCGTCAGATTCAAATAATTTTACCAGAAGTTGTTTTACCGCCAGGTCATCGGAGACTAAAAGAATTATTTCTTTTGTTTCCGTATGTACAATACCACCTGATTTTTCTAAAATTAACTGTTTTTGAAGATATTCATCATAAACTTTTGGTAATTCCAACAAATAGTTATCGAGATTTCCAATATCATAATCAAGATAATATTTGGCAATTGAAGTGTTTAACACTAAATCGGCAGCAAGATATAATTCTATCTTTTGATTTTTTGTTACGAACTGTAACTCCCGCTTTAACTCATCATCAGTAGGATCTTCACAGGCAAATTTGATAATATCATTCTCAACATCATACGAAAATGGAATTACCTTGCGGGCAACAGCGAATTTTGGAGGAATCAGTTTGAGGATAATCTCAGGAATAGCAAGATTTGTTAATACAACAGCTTTACAGTTGAGCTGTTTTGCCAAAGCTCTTATAAGTGCGGTTTCATCAATAAACCGATTATACAAAAGCTGAGAACCAAATTTTCCGCCTGATTCTTTTTGGTCTTTGAGAGCTTTTTTTACCTGTTCTTCGTTTATAAGCCCTTCATACATCAAGATTTGGTCTAATCGTAATTTATTTTTGCTTTGAGCCATATATCCTTCGAATAATTCAATTGTTTTTCTACTAATTGTATCGGAAATAAAGGAAAAAGACTTAAACAATAAGCAGTTAGAATTTATAGTGTATTTATGTATATCTCAGATATTTTTCAAAAATTCAAAGAAATCTGTCTTAAAAAACAGGTTTTAGTTGCTTTCATGTTAAATTGAAATTTATTGAAGTTATGCCAAGGAGAATCAAAAAAAGTAAATCGATATTCACACCGATTGCTGATAATTTCTTAAAAAAAATTTCAACAGCAGATAAGAGAATCAAAAGAAAATTCATACAATATGGGTTTTGTGTTATCGGTCTGTTTTTTATTTACTCTCTTTTAAGCCCGACCTATGGTATAAAACGAATTGTCACTTTAAAACTTAAAAAGAATACATTGATTGATATGAACCGTCAGGAATTTGTCAAATTGGTCGACGGTCAGCAGATGAGAAGCTTTCTTTTACATGATAAAGATTATATCGAATATATCGCCCGCACCCGTTATCATATGGTCTACCCCGGAGAGACAATCTACCGTTATCGGGGTCAGTAATTCTCATGTCACTTGAAAAATCCGACGCAATCGTTTTAAAAGCATATAATTGGTCTGAATCTTCCCGTACAGTAATATTTTTTTCAAAAAAATATGGCAAAATCGCCCTTTTTGACAAAGGCGGCAGGTCGATTAAATCCAAAAGGGGTCGAATTATGCCTTTTGCCCCACTTGAATTAACCTTTTACAACTCTGAAAAAGAATCTACGGGTTATATTTCAGATATTGAAATTCTTGAGGCGTTCTCATTTGAAAAGGACGGCACTCTCGGACGATTAGCCTACGCCTCGGCAGCGGCAGAACTGATTGAGATGCTTCTCTCCGAAGAAGAACCGCACCGTCAATTATTTACATATTACATAAACTATCTTCAATTTATTGATACCGTTGAAAAACAGTATATCCCTGCACTTTTTATTGCTTTTTTTTTAAGACTTCTTTCCCAACTCGGCTACCACCCCTCTATTTCATACTGTATAGTCTGCAATAAAGAGATAAAAACAGACGGACAATTTCCAATTTTGTTTGGGGCAGATAATGGCGGTTCTGTTTGCAGTACTTGCCAAAAACCGGGAGATTATTATATTAGCCTTTCGCCTGAGATGTTTAAAATATTTTCGGCGTTACAAACAGCCTCGTTACAAGAAGCAGCAACTGTTCCGATAGGTTTATCAAAAGTGACGCTTTTACAAGAGGCATTAACGAGATTTATCAGTACGCAAACACAGATGGACTGCAGATTGAAATCTTTGGCGTTTATAGAAAAGTTAAAAAACAGCAACAATACATAAGGTTTATCATGGCAAAAGAGAAAAATAAAAATGACACTATGGAAAAAATAGTATCGCTGTGCAAACGGCGTGGATATATTTTCCCATCATCTGAAATATACGGTGGTCTTATCTCCTGTTGGGATTACGGACCACTCGGCTCTGAACTCAAACGAAATCTCAAAAATCATTGGTGGAATGAAATGACTATCCGCCGCAGAGATATTGAAGGTCTTGATGCTGCTATTCTTATGCATCCAAAAGTCTGGGAAACATCGGGACATGTCGAACTGTTCAATGACCCGATGGTTGACTGCAAAACCTGTAAGGCACGTTTTCGAGCAGACAAACTTGATGAAGCCAGATGCCCCAACAAGCCATCTAAATCTCCAATTGAAAATGGCTGTGAACTGACAGAAATCAAACAGTTTAACCTGATGTTTAAAACATTTATGGGACCGGTTGAAGACAGTTCCAATGTCATTTATATGCGTCCCGAAACTGCCCAGGGTATTTATGTCAATTTCTTAAATGTGAAAAATTCTTCCCGACAAAAAATTCCGTTTGGAATAGCACAAATTGGAAAAGCATTCCGTAATGAAATTACTCCGGGCAACTTTATTTTCCGTACCCGCGAGTTTGAACAGATGGAAATGCAGTTCTTTATCCACCCGTCTGAAGACGATAAATGGTTCGAATACTGGCGTGAACAACGCTTTGCATTCTACAAAGGTCTCGGTATCAATATGGATAAACTCCGCTGGCACGAACACGGTGCCGATGAACTGGCTCATTATGCCAAAGCTGCTTATGATATTGAATATGAGTATCCGTTCGGGTGGCAGGAGCTTGAGGGTGTGCATAACCGTACAGATTTTGATTTATCTCGTCACATGGAAGCAACCAAAAAAGATATGCGTTATTTTGACGAACGCTTTGAAGAAAAATTTATCCCGTACATTATTGAAACATCAGCAGGATGCGACAGAACTCTTTTGACTCTCTTAGTCGATGCATACGATGAAGTTGAAATCAAAGGTGAAAAACGGGTGTTCTTGAGACTCTCTCCAAAGATTGCACCGATAAAAGCAGCGATACTTCCTCTTGTCAAAAAAAACGGAATGCCGGAGTATGCTGAAAAAGTCTACGATGTCTTAAATAAAAAATTCAAAGTATTCTACGATGTTTCCGGTGCGGTTGGACGGCGTTATGCTCGTATGGATGAGGCAGGATGTCCATTCTGTATAACAATCGACGGTCAGACTTTGGAAGATGATACTATGACTGTCCGCGATAGAGACACTATGGAACAAACTCGGATGAAAACCGCCGAGATAGTAGAATTTTTGGACAAACAGGTAAACGAATAGAATAGATAAAATTAAGTAAATTCAAGCATACCTGAACTTTTAAATTGTAGCGATCGGGGCATTGCCCTGTCTAAAAAAGGTTCGGGCATGCCCGAACCCTACATGTCAAGTGCTTGTTGAAAAGCCCCTTATTTAAAATAAGAGAAACAACTATCAGAGCATTTTATAAAAGTCTAATTTTTTACGGGCAAACTGCAGGTGCAGGTCCCTCTTGAAACATAAAAGCAATTAACGCAACAACATCTGAAACATTAATAGGAGAGGTTTCTCCGGAACCGTTTATATCTGCTTCTTCAGTGCAAGGCGGTTCATCTCCATTGTTGAACATATATGCAATCAAAAATATTAAATCAGAAATATTGATATTGTCGTTAATATCACCGTTAACATTTCCCCGTATACCGACACAACAACTTGTAATGTTTAAATCCAAAGTAAACATTGAACGTCCATGTGTTCCGGCAAGAAGTTTTCTATCTCCGGGGTGAAAATCTAAATCGTGAATTGGCACCATTGGTATATTAGTTCCGAGAGAGTTCCATGTTACGCCTAAATTTGTAGAATAGAATGCACCAAAATCGGTACCAATATAAAGTGTATTTTCTAAATCAGGATCAATGATAACATCATTTATAGGAAAATCAGGTAAATTGCCATTAATAGGAGTCCAAGTGGTACCGTAGTTATCAGTTCTATAAATATGTGGAAGCAGGTCATCAACTTTATACCCTGATAAAGTAACATACGCTATTGAGGCATCATACGGGTCAACAGCAACTCTGGTAATCCATCTATTTGGTAGTGCTGCGGAAATATTTGTCCAGGTAAAGAAATAATCTTCAGCGGCATTTTGTGTTACCCATACATTACCATCATCTGTTCCAACATAAATTACAGTACTATCAGATGGTGACGCTGCGATAGTTGAAATGGTACCGTAAGTTAAGCTACCGGTACTGGGACCGTTTGTAAGATCAAAACTTTTCTGCTGCCATGTAAGACCACCATCTAATGTTCTATAAAATATATTTGATCCGTAATACAACTTTAAGTTATTTTGTGGGTCCATAACAAAAGGAGTGTTCCAATTATGTCTATCTCCATTATTATAAAATACCCAGGACCATACACCATGATTGATCTTATACATTTGTCCCCATTGATACTCGGCATAATAAATATCGGGATCGGTAGGATCTACTACTACATAGAACCCATCACCTCCCCCGATTTTCTCCCACGTATCAACTAAACTACTTGTTGAACGCATAGAACCATTGTCTTGGGCACCGCCGTATAGAATATTTGAATTGCTTGGATCTACAGTAACGGCATAAAATTGAGTTGACGGCATTGAATTAAAACTTGTCCAGGAATCTCCGCCATCAGATGAAAAACCAACACCTCCGTCGGAACCGTCATAAATATTATTTATATTGTTAGGATCAATATACATATCATGGTGATCAGCATGAACACCATATCCAAGAGTATCCCAGTTAACACCTCCATCAGTTGAACGATATAGTTGAACTCCTAATGCGTATACCTGATCGGGATTACCCGAAGCGACTCTTATCTGTCCAAAGTACCATCCAAATCCATTATAAATATCAGCAAGATCTGATATATCTACAACCGTTGTCCAACTTAAACCAAGGTTAACGCTTTTATAAATTCCTATAAAACTTCCGGGGTGATTTGCATAAATGGAATAGATAGTTCCTGTTGTTTGTTCAATAGTTAAACCTATCCGTCCAATTATACTTGAGGGAGTAGGTAAACCAAAAAGTAGTTGATTCCAAGTTGTGCCACCATCAGTTGATTTATAAATTCCGCTGTTAATACCTCCGACAACTCTATTTTGGGGATTACGGTAACGAGTCCACATCGATGCTAACAAAGTTCCCGATGCGGAATCGATAACTATATCTATACAGCCGGTGGTATCATCAATAGCAAATAGCTGCTCCCAACTATTACCGCCATCTGGAGAACGGTAGACACCCCGCTCAGGATTTGTTCCAAAAAGTTTTCCGGCTACCGCAACATATATTGAATCCGGTCTACGAGGGTCAATAACAATTCGTCCGATTTTATAACTATTGGGCAGTCCTATATTTGTCCAGGTAGCTCCGGCATCTATACTCTTATAAATACCAACTCCTTCATACGTATCAGTAGCAGCATTTGCCTCACCGGTTCCAACATATATTATATTCGGATTAGTGGGATGTATCGCTATAGCACCGATTGAGAGATTCGCTTCATTGTCAAAAATAGATGACCACGTTGCTCCAAAATCAGTAGATTTAAAAACACCACCCGCCGCAGAGCCTGCATATATAGTAGAAGGGTTACTTGGATGAACCGCTAAACAGGGAATCCGACCGGGGATATTAGTTGGACCTGCGGGTATCCATGGACTACCAAACTGTTGAGAATTAGCGGCAAGTGTAGTATTACGAGATTTAGCATTGAAATCTTTTACCGCTTTCAAAGCATCGACATAGGCATTGTCGGGTATTTTCTCATTTGGATAGGCACGTTGCAAATAAAACCAGTCACTTGGTTTTTGTTTAGCTGTCGCAATTTTACCTGACTCCTTTTGAGCCATATAATGAACATCTTGGTACCAAGTTTTTATGAATTTTAAATTATTGTTTTCTTGTAAAGAAAAAACAATCATCAATGGTATTGATAATAGCATAGTAAAAATTAAAAATTTTTTCACAACTTTACTCCCTGAAAGATTTATATGTTTTATCGTCTTTTTTTTGTAAAAAAATATTATAAGTTATGGCTTTATATTAAGATACCTTTAAATACTTATTTGTCAATTATTTTACGCTTGGCACATATTTTGCGGATAGATCTATAAAATTATAATTTTGTATTAAAAACTAAACATTTTTGGGAAGAAACCAGTCTTTATATTGTAATCCCCTCGATAGAAAAACTATAACCCTTTTATGGGAGGTGGATTATGCACCTAAAAAAAATTATTTTGTATCTTTTTCTTCTTATCTTTCTAGTTATTGCAAACGCCATGATTGATGCCGGCTCTCCAAAAACCGGTCAAATTAAAGGAACTTTAACAGATATAAAAACAGGAGAACCTGTCTGCGGTGCCTCGGTTGTAGTTGTGGGAACGTCGTTTGGTGCTTTGTCGGATTTTGACGGGAAGTACTTAATAAAACGTTTAGAACCGGGGGCTTATACTTTAAAAATATCTCACTTGGAATTTAATACCGTAGAAATGAAGCATGTTGCAGTTACTGCTGACACTTTTACTGTTGTCTCTGTTCAGTTGACAAAAAAGACAACTGACATTGGTGAAACTATTTCTGTTACAGCAAGTCGTGATATTTTAGACAAATTTAATACTTCAAATGATGTTACTATTGGAAGAGAAAAAAAAGAAACTGCACCCGTAACAATAGTTGATGAACTACTGACACAAGTACAAGGTGTAGTAACTAATCAAAAAGGTAAAGTCGTTATTCATGGTAGTCGAGCTTACAAGACCGGTTATATTGTAGACGGTGTCCCGCTTGGTGATCCTTTAGGGGGACTTGGAAAATCAGGAGCTCAGCTTCAATTGCAGTCAATAAATCCTATTGCAATGCCGGTTTCTCCTCCTCTTGCTCATGGCGGTAATGCAATTGTAAATGGTGAAGCTTTTGATGCAATGTTTTTCAAAAACTATGGTGTTAATCCGTTTGTTGACACCGAAGATGACCATCTTTCGACTTTTGCTATTGATGTTGATGATGCCTCGTATGTCATGGCTCGTTCATATCTCAACAGAGGGGTGCTTCCACCTAACGAGGCAATACGTACTGAGGAATTTGTCAATCATTTTAACTATAATTATGCCCCACCACGTAGACAACCATTCCAAATATATTTTGAGGGAGCTCCATCTGAATTTGGAACCAACTGTCAGCTTCTTAAAATCGGAATCAAAGGCAAAGAAATAGCCAAGGAAAACCGTAAAGATGCCAACTTAGTTTTTGTTGTCGACATTTCCGGTTCTATGTCTCGTGAAGACCGTTTGGGGCTTGTTAGAAAAGCACTTCGGATGCTTGTTGATGAGTTGAATCCAAACGACAGAGTCGGGATAGTGGTTTATGGTTCTCGCGGTGAAGTTCGATTAGAGCCTACATCAATTCAGAACAAGCAAAAAATTATCAGAGCTATTGAATCACTCTATTCGGCAGGGTCTACCAATGCCGAAGAAGGTATTATGCTTGGTTATAAAATGGCTCAACAGAATTTTGACAGCAGGAAAATCAATAGAATTATTCTTTGTTCCGATGGTGTTGCAAATGTCGGCAGAACCGGAGCCGAACAGATTTTAAAACAGATAAAATCTTACGCCGACCAAGGAATCACTCTTTCATCAATCGGGTTTGGTATGGGAAATTATAATGATGTCCTGTTGGAAAAACTGGGCAATAAAGGGAACGGTTCTTATGCTTATGTTGATGATATTAATGAAGCTCATCGTATCTTTGTCGAGAACTTAACAGGTAATTTGCAGGTTATTGCTCGCGATGTAAAAATTCAGGTTGATTTTAATCCGCAAGTTGTACGCTCATACCGTCTGCTTGGATATGAAAACCGCGATGTTGCCGATAATAAGTTTCGTGATGACAAAGAAGACGGCGGCGAGATTGGTGCCGGACACGAAGTAACTGCACTCTATGAAATCAAATTATTTAGAAATTGTAAGTATAATAACATAGGTACTGTCTATGTTCGCTATAAAGATGACTCGGGACAAGAGGTCTCAGAAATAAACAGAGGAATTCAGAAATCGATATTTCAAAAACAATTCAAAAACGCATCGTATGAGTTTAAACTCGCAGCAGTTGCGGCAGAATATGCGGAAGTTCTTCGCAAATCTTACTGGGCAAAAGATTCTGATCCTCAGTATTTGTTAAATATTGCCACTGAACTTTTAGCTGAACATCAATCCGATGAACTAATAGAACTTATCGGCATGATTGCAAAGAGTAATCATTTGGAAGAAAGCCTTGCACAGAAATAGTGTATATGATGGGGATGGTAATTATATGGCAGGTCTTTTTATGAGACCTGCTATATTTAATATTAGTTATAAAGTATGGGGAATCCCTGTGATACCACCAAAAAAAACAGCATTATAGAATTATAATCAGCAGTTTTAATTCTAATACTGGATTAATAACTTCAATATTTTTTATTTTATTTATTACTTTAACTATTTGGAATCCGTAAATTAAAATTAGAATCTAAAATAATTAGGAAATTATAATGCTATATATTATTAAAAATATCTATTTAGTTATTCAGCTAAGTATAGTTATTTTAATTGTGTCTTTTGCAATAGGCTGTGATAAATCTACTGATAATGAAGCAGCTTCAGAATCCGGACTTTTTACAGAAACAATAACTGTAGATGGGTTGACAAGAAGATATGCTATATACATTCCAAAAGATTTAACAAACTTGTCAGTTCCGCTTATTTTTGAATTACATGGCGGTGGTGTTTATATTGAAGATATGACAGGAGAAAGCGGTTTTAAAACACCCTATAAACTATGGATGGATATTGCAGATATTGAAAAATTTATTGTCGTTTATCCTGAAGGATTGAATGGCTCATACGCAAAACCAACTTGGCATGATTGTCGTTCAAACGCAACAGTATATTCAGACGCAGATGACGTTCATTTCATTTCGACCTTGATAGATAAAATCGCATCATCATACAGTATTGATTCCAATAGAGTTTATGTATCCGGTACATCTAATGGCGGTCTTATGGCTTTAAGGCTTGCAGTGGAATTATCTGATAGAATTGCAGCCGTAGCAGCAACTGTAGCTGCTATGCCGGATAGCTCAGCATGTCCTCAACCTGTAAATCCTATTTCTGTTTTGTTTATGAACGGCACAGATGACAATCATTTACCATACAACGGCGGTATGCTATCAAATCCTCCCAGCCCTGAACACGGTACTGTTTATTCAACAGATGCATCTGTCAATATATGGACAAATTCTAATCAAACCGATACGCTCCCTGATGTCTATAATTTCCCTGATTTAGATACAGATGACGGAGGAACCGTTACAAGATACACATATTCAAACGGCATTTATGAAACCGAAGTAGTTTTATACAAAGTTTCCGGCGGAGGACATTCTGCACCAAGCATTAAAGAACAATACTCGGCATTGTATGAACAATATTATAATAAGCAAAATCACGATATTGAGATGACTACGGAAGTTTGGAATTTTTTTAAAAATAATCAGAAGAAGTAAAATAAGAGATACAAGATTCATAATGAATAATAGCAGCGTCATATAAAAATAAAGGGATATAACAAACTGCGATGATTGTGTTAACAAAATAGAGCAGGTAATATCGTTTATCAACTATTAGAGTTGTCAGAAAAGGATTCCTGAAAGCTCAAAAAAATGCCCATAATTCATATAATATAGAATAGTAAACAATAAATTTTCCACCCTTACGTTCACGCTTAGAAAGTACAAAATCAAATTTTATCAATAAATTATCATATTTTGAACAAATAGGTACAATTATTGTATACTGTTTTACTCCTGTTTTCTTATTTGAAACATCATTTTAAATTATGTGAGCAAAAGATATACAGAATAACTGTGTTACAGATTTTCTGAATATTCTAACTAATATTCTATTTTAAACATACCGAAACAGATATTAAGTTAATTATTCATATATCATATAGAAGGAGTCTTTATGACAAAATTATTGAAACTCGTTTTGCTTGTAGCAATCGTTGCTCTTTTAGCAGTCGGTTCTGTAATCGCTGAAAAAGATGCAACATTAGAATACGTCATGGCTGTTGGCGATCATTACAATACAGATTATGAAGTAGTAAATAATATATTAAACTCTTATGTTACAGCAGAAGAGCTCCCCGTTGTATTTTTTATTGCTGAAGCTGCCAATGTAGATGCTGAAGAAGTTGCTAAAATGCGTTCAGATAAGAATTCATGGATGGACATAACTACAAGTTATGAACTCAGCCCAAAAATATATTATGTAATGATGTCCGGAAAAATTAAAAATACAGAATTTCAGGCTACTTTTGAAAAATACCATTCTGTTTTAGCCAGCCAATGGGATAAAATTGAATTAAATGATCAAGATATCATAAATTTAGTTAATTTAAAATTCATTTATAAACAACATGATTATAACCCATTTGAAGTTATGAGCATGCGTTCCTATGGTAAATCTTATGTTAATATTTATCATTCTATTGGTGAATTAAAAGATAAACTTTTAGAGCGAGAAATGGCTTCAAAAGATAAATAATATAATAGCACTGTTCTATGTAGTATAAAAAGGCTGTCTCTTGACAGCCTTTTTTAATAATTTAAAAACTAAAGTAAAGGTATACCTTAGATTAAGTATTATATTTATTTGCCGAAAAGAAGACAATATGCTTGACTATTTAGATCGGAAGAGCACACGTCTGAAC
>CAJVYT010000077.1 GCA_913009765.1 uncultured candidate division Zixibacteria bacterium | reverse complement strand
TATCAATTATATTAATTTAGTAGGTGTTGGTGTTAGTAAGTTTTTGTTATTTTTTTTTTGTTTTTTTTATTTGTGTTTTTTTTTGTTTTTTTGTTTATTTTTTTTTTTTTCAAGCAGAAGACGGCATACGAGATATATCAGTGTGACTGGAGTTCAGACGTGTGCTCTTCCGATCTGCTATGGGTGGTGCTGTACTTTCCACCGTTACCGGTGTAGAATCAATGTATTGGAATCCGGCTGGTTTGGGTTCTTTAGAAGGTACCGAAGTCATGTTTACTCACCTTCCTTATTTTGCTGGTATAGATGTAAATTATTTTGGTCTTGCCAGTTTTGTTGAAGGTTTTGGTACTATCGGTTTTGGTGCAAAAGTTGTCCAAATTGGTGATATACAGGAAACAACAGAAGAATTTCCTGATGGAACCGGACGAATTTTTTCGCCGACTCTTTCAGTATTTAATGTGTCATATGCAAAAGTATTGAATGCCAATGTACAATTTGGTTTTAATGCTAAGTTTATACACGAAAATGTATTTGATGTAACAGCTACCGGTGCTGCTTTTGATTTTGGATTTGTATATAATCCAAGATGGAATGGCTTGTCATTAGGTGTTGTTATCAAAAACTATGGTTCAGAAATGCAGTATTCAGGTATCGGATTTGACCGTGAAGTTGAAAATCGACCTGTTCGTGCTAATTCTGCAAAATTTGAGCTTCCAAGTTCATTTAACCTTGGTTTTGGTTATGACTTTATCGATAAAGACTTAAACTTTGCTACATTCTCAGGTACATTCCAATCCAATAACTTCTCGAAAGATATTTGGAACGGCGGAGTTGAATATGTCTATGATGGTAAATACTCGCTCAGAGCAGGGTATAACTACTCTGACAAATCTGAATATCTCTATGGTGCCTCTTTTGGTGCCGGAGTGAAAATTCCGGTTGGAGATATGAATTTGAGTATGGAATATACTTGGACACAAACCGATATATTTGATAATAATCAGTATTTTACCTTTACAGCTAATTTCTAAAGGTATTAGTACATAAAATAGAAAGTCGGATGCTTTTTTTAAGTATCCGGCTTTTTTTATTTTAAGAGTACCATTTTTTTAGTTGCTGAAAATGTTTCTGCGAAGATTCGATAGATATATACACCGGTAGCAATTTTTGAGCCGTTGTTGTTGGTGCCATCCCATTCAATAGAATGTTGACCTGCCGGTAATTTATAGTCTACTAATGTTTTAACTTTTTTTCCCTCAATATTATAAACGGTCAGTTCTACATGAGATGAAGTCGGCAATGCAAATCCGATGGTCGTACTTGGGTTAAACGGATTGGGATAGTTTTGAGCAAGTGCAAAATCGGTTGGTATGTTATTATCGTTGTCATCAATATCAGTTGCAAGATTAAACCCGGCTTCAGCAGAAGCTGTATTTGACATGACAGAGCTATTCTGACTATTGTCATATGATTTCATAGCAATGTAGTAGAATTGACCGGGGGTTAACCCGGTCAGTTCTGTTGATTGCTGTTCCCCCGCCGGAAGAGGCGACGGAGGAGTCATGAGTAAGGAGGTTTCAAGCCAGTTTGAATCTGTAATCTGATTGAGAGAATATCGAATCTCATATACAGCAGCGGTTCCAAGCATATTGTCATCGCCGGGGGCTGTCCAGTTTAGGGTGATAACTCCGTTGGCTTCACTAGTGAGTGCTGATAAATCTATAATTGCTGCCGGTGCGGTTAAATCTATCGTAGTTGTAGAAACAACATTTGATAACTCTGACCAATTTGGAACTTCATCAGCTGTTTTAACCGCAAAATAATATGTTGTTTCCTGAATAAGTCCACTGACTACAAATGTCTCTGAAGTACCTGCAACATTTGGTGTTGGGGGGCTGCCGACAATTGTTGCCGAACTCCAATTGATGCTTGTAATTGGTGAGGTAGAATATCTGATTTCATATTGTGATGCTTGACCAATATTACCGTCATCTCCTACTGCTGTCCAAGATAATGTGACAGAACTATCTGTCGGGCTTGAAACAGATAGTGATGCAATAGCAGATGGGGCTGTGCTTTCAGCATCGGTAGTTTTAGAAATAACATTTGATAATGTTGACCAATTGAATGCTTCATCAGATGTTTTAATTGCAAAATAATAAATACTGTTTGGTTCCAAAGAATCAATGACAAATGACTCTTGAGAACCTGTAGGTTGTGGTGTTGGTTCGTTAGTAATCTGCGTTGCAGCATCCCAATTGGCATCGGTTATCAACGATGTTGAATACCTA
The DNA here is from genome assembly GCA_913009765.1 of uncultured candidate division Zixibacteria bacterium. Next base: position 10,742 of record CAJVYT010000077.1, on the reverse strand, counting down.
ATGTCGTATGCCGCAGCTATACCGGTAGAACCGTCATCTCCGGGGGCGGTCCAGTTTAAGGTGATTGATTTTGTTGCGGTTTGCCCTAATGTTTTTTGGGGGGACAGAAAACAGATGATAAACAGAAATGTAATGACCAATACTGTTTTGTCGGTAAAAATGTTGTAGTTGGATGAGTTCACTCATACCTCCAGTTAGTATAAGAATACCTTTTTCAATTCAACTGAATTTAATTGCAAGAGCTGTTCCAAATTGAAACAAATATCGTAAGTCGTTGATATTGTAGAGGATATGGTGATTTTAAGAGTGGAGGAGTAACCCTGAATTTATAATATTCTGTTCAATATTTAAACAGGATGAGCATATTGCACAGTGCGGGATTAAAGAAGTAATACGTAGGATATAACTTGTTTACAACAGAGAATGAATAAGTGAAGAAGTTATTTATTTACAATCTTTCCTGAGTAAGTAGTACCGTCAATTTGGAGATACCATAAATAAGTTCCGATTGCAACTGTGTAACCTGTGGAGTTGGAACCATTCCATTTCCAGGTGTCTAACACGCCAATTTTGTGTAAAACAGTTTCACCGGAAATCGTTTGGATTGTTAATTCAACAGAACTGCTTGGCAGATTGGAAAAACTGATTTGTTCGCCATTGACAAAGTTAACAGGATTTGGATAGGCGATGACTTCAGTTGAGGCAGATAGTGATGCTGATGCCAGCGAAAAATTGGAAACTGCTGAGTAGGGGTTGGTGTTTACACGAACTCTCCAGTAATAAGTTTGGTCAGGTTCTAATACTGTATTTACCTGCCATTCGGTAAAATTGCTGTTACTTTCAGGCACAGCAGGTGATGTTGTTTCCATCGATGTAAATGATGTATCGGTAGCCACTTCAAAATAATAATTATTAGCCCCTACAGCAGCTATATTTTGTGCGGACAATATAGGTTGATTGGTAAGAACGGTAGCACCTGATTCGGGAACCAATACACTTGAGACAAACTGATCAGTACCGGTGGTGTCACCACCGCCGTCACCTCCGCCGGTAGTAATATCAACCGATGCGTCGCAATTGACAACATTTGATATCAATGATGGGTTACCGCCGTCATCATATATTTTCATAGCAATATAATAATTTGTTCCGGAAGTTAATCCGGAAAGAGTCATTGATTGTGATGTTCCTGCGACCTGTGGAATAGGCGGGTTTGATACCGATGTAGGTATTACATCAAAATTTGAGGCGTTAATTGCTGTTGTTGCATATTTTATCTCATATAAAATCCCTGTACCGTCAGAACCGTCATCGCCGGTTGATGTCCATACAAGATTGATGTTACCATCACCTGCTCCGGGGGTACAACCAAGGTCGTTGACCGGGTCAGGTGGAATAGAGTCAACTTCTCCGGCTGTATTTAATAGGTTAACTTTTGGAAGGACAACGTCTTTATCTACTACAAAATCTGAAACATATGTGTCGCTTCCTTTTTGAACAGTTAGAGAGAAGTTATTATAATTGGTTGAGTCTGCTTGAGTTCTTGAGGCAAACCAGTAAGAGACAGGTCCGGAAAAATGACCTGAGGAATTAGTTATTCCCGACAAAACTGTCTCACCATATCCGTTTACAACAGTGACAGAGGCACCGGTGACTACTTGATCGTTGTTTCCTATAACTTCAATGTCTAAAGTTCTTTGGATTGTAATATCCTGTGTACCCAAATTTGACATAAGAATGTCTTTATCGGAAGTACCCGAAAGATAGATCCCATCACAAATTTTATTATTTCCCGAACTCCAAGTTACACCATTGACACCTAAATAAAAGGTACTGAAGTTTGACAAATTATCAATTTGAACCATCGTATCAGAATAAGAGTTTACTCCATAAGCACCACCACCGTCTGTGGCAAAATGATACATGTGTCCGTTACTGGATAAAACATTGTTAGAGAATTCTGCGGGGTTTCCTAATTTGTTACTCATTATAGAAATACAGTCAGCACCCGCACCATCGGCAGCAATAGTAGTGATTCTGTTGTTGTAAATATAAATGGAATCAGTTGGATTATTACTATTATCATATCCCATAAAAATACCATTTGCTAATCCGCATCGGTATAGGGTCGAGGGGTTTAAGTCGGAATAGACGGTAATATCATTATCATAAATTTTGAAATTAGCGGTTCTAAGCCTGATACGAATACCGGTAGAATGACCGGAATTACCGGTTCCTGTTGCATCAAGTGGTCCAATAGATGATAAAATAGTATTGTTATGGATGGTAGAAAAACCGCCTAAATCTAACGGAGTTGTACTTTCTAAGAAAATCCCCATACCTCCAAAATAATTGGTACCGAAATCAATTCTATTATTCCAAATTCTAAGATGTTCAGACCCACGTGATGCAATACCATACGCTTCACCATAACGATACCCCGCATAAGGTCCGTCATTTCTGGCATCAACGGTAATATGATTATCGGAAGCCCAAAAAGCACCGGAGTTTCCACCTTCTTGTCCGTAGAAGAAAAAACCGGAATGAGGAGTTTTTGTAACTTGTGTTGAACAGACCCAAACATGATAATCTTGGTCGAGATCAACAATCAGTGCGTCATTGTATCCTTTGTCTAACCGAACTGCCGATGCCACCCAATATTGGCGGTAATAATAGCCGACAACTTCATTGGTTAATATACAATTAACAATTTTATCCTTAAAGGTGTAGGAACCGTCAACAAAGATGTTGAATATTCCGTTGACACCGTCAGTAACAGAAGATGGGATATAACCGCCAACAGTAATATTCATATTTCTGATAACAGAATTTTGACAGTTGTTCATATCAATGCCGCGGATACGTGAAAGTGTGGACGAAAAATTCACGCCGTGCATAAGGGTTCCATTTTCAATAGAAACATTATCGCCGGTTACTAAAATGCCGGTAGTCCTGCTTGATGCTGAGGTTCCAAAAGTAATTGTGTGATTGTTGAAATCAACCACGACGTTATCAGCAGAAACAGTTAATGCCTGACCTGATGTTGTAAGGTCAGATGTAACAACAAACGTATCGTTTGGCGATGCGTTTGTGGAAGATATAGTAAACGGCAGCGATGAAATTGATTTTTGTGCTGCTGTCAAATGCCCGGTACAAAGCACAAAGAGCATGAGAATGAAAATTATTTTACGCATAATATATATTCTCCTAAAAAGAAAATTTCTTATGTAACATCACAGACTCAATGAATCCGGAGTATAGTTATATTTTGGCAAAATGAAATCACGGTACTCATTTGGATTTCCATTATGCCCTGCTTCGGCAGCTTTTACGACATTGTATGCCTCTCGGGCTGTCATATAATGTAATCGGTATTTTTTGCCGTCATTATAGATTTTTTCTACTTTTGTCAGCATTTTATCAATATTTTTACCTAAAATATTGTCAAAGGCTTTTTTATTATGTAAATCACAGCCATGAGTAAAAGGGCGTACAAATTGCCAGTTTGAACGACCTTCAACATGGATATTGGCAGAAAGCCAAGTTTCAAAACGTTCAAAAGTAGTCGGTATTTCCCAATAGATATTTCCGTCATCGAAAGTAGGATGAGTTTTAAAACGCCAGTCAGACCAATCTATCATAAATGGTCCTTCAAATATCATAAATTCATTTTCTTTAGGGGTGTACCCAACAGATGATATGGTTCCTGTGTCATAAGATTTTGGTTTGTTGGGATCATCTATGCAGTAATATATTTTGTTAACCAAAGACGGTTGAGCTGTTTGGGTCATTGCCGGAAAGGTAAAATCTGCATAACAACCAAGATTTTGTAAAATAGTGATCTCATCATCAACACCGCACATACCGTTTCCTTGACCTGCACGTGAATTGTCTAATGCCCAGTTACCATGTACAAAAGCAAAATAACCAAGCGAATCATTAGTTCGTAACGCTCCGTGAGCTCTGAGAGAATCAAGTCCGGCTTTCATCTTTTGGGTAAATGTATCATGGGTATCTTCTTGGTGATGGAAATGCAGCTCAACATCACCGTAACCTTCGCGACTCAGTTGTACGATTGAATCAACTTCATATCCTCGAAACTGCTCAATAGGGTAGCACCATGTATGCTGTAATTTGATTCCATCGGAATCTATATGTTTATCAGCGAGTTTGCGATAGTTTTCTGTCCATGCCAAAAGAGGGTATTCATTTCCGCCCGGTTCCCAGTGGTCAATGACAACAAAAATAATATCTGTAATACCATCAGTCTCTTCAAAAGTAGGAGAATTTGTAATGTAATCTGGAAGCCAAATAAAAGCATTCATCTTGTTTAGTTTGTATGCTATCCCGATGACACCCACAAGAATGGCAAGTATTACTATATATATAATTTTTTTCATATTATTTGATACTGCTTTCTATTTTATAATTGCTCTTACACACTTTATTATAATAAGAAGCAAAAATATTATCAAAGTTTCAACTTCAAAATTCATGCCTATAGACAAAATAGAGAAAAAACATTCTAAGTTCATGTGTAACAACAGAATAAAATAACCGTTCTTGTATGAGATACGTACATATAATATTTAAATTGTTTAATTTTTGAACAAAGTAGAAAAATTTATACAGCAACCGGTTGATTTGGTTCTTTTATCCGTTGTTTTACTATTTGAGCCGGATTTCCAACAGCAACAATATACGGCGGTAGAGGTTTAATAACATTGCTTGCTGCTCCTACAATTGTATTATTACCTATGTTTGCCATTATAGTTGAATTGTCGCCTATGAAAACATTTGAACCGATATGTATACAGTTATATGTATCATTTACTTCATCAGTTATTTTTTTTGTAGGGTCAGTAAAATTGTGTTGATAGCGTCCTGAGAGAATTGATACATAATTTGCGATGACTGTATAATCTCCAATGTTGACAAGTCCTATTTGAGAATGTCCTGTAATTAAAACAGATTTACCGACTTCGGTTTCAATTTTTGAGAAAAAAGAACAAAAACCAATGTCCAAATCAAGATATGATTTCTTAAGAGTTTGCTTATAAAAAGATGCTCGAACGAATGTTCCTAAAATGCCGGGGACAAGAGCAAAAAATTGAGCAAAAAAAACATAGAGTATTGTAGATTGAAAAAAAAGGTAGAGAATTTTAGAAGTATACCCAATTGGAGCGGTGAGAAAGAATATAATAGATATAATAATATTTTTAATAATTTTTTTCATGAACATTCCTATATAGAGTCTTTTATATATATAGGAATATTGAAAAAATTATTTAGTTCTTTTTTTGACTACTTTTGCAGGATTACCGACTGCAACCGAGTATGAAGGGATTTCTTTAACCACTACAGAGCCGGCTCCGATAATCGACTTGTCTCCTATATTAGCCATAACTACCGATTGGTCACCAATAAATACATTATTGCCAATAACTATTTTGTCAAAAACACCTTCTGCATCAACAACCAATGAACCGGGATCATCAAAATTATGCTGTCTCCTGCCGGAGAGAACTGATACATGATTTGCAATCGCAGCGTTATCACCTATTTCAGCAAGTCCAATAGTCGTTCTTCCTCCAATAGCCACATTTTTTCCAATTCTCGTCTCAATTTTTGAAATATACGATCCAAAAGCTAAAAACAGCTCAATGTCTGCTTTGGCAAGAGTCATTTGATAATAACATCCCCGACTAAAATACCCCGGAAAACTCGGTATAAGAGAAAGGAACTCTCCAAACATTGTAAAAAGAATTTGTGAGCCGAACAGTTTATAGGTGAGCTTCGCTAAGACACCAAAAGGAAGCATAAGGATATAGAAAAATGCTATGACTATCATCTTACATATTCGTTTCATAAAAAACCTCGTTATATGACTGATTGGTAAAATTGTTCGTGGTTTTGAATCATTTTCTCAATAGAATATTCTGCGAATGCTTTTTTTCTTGCATGTTCTGAAAGTGTGTGAGCTTTTTCTTTTTTGTCTAAAATAATTTTGAGAGATTCAGTTAAACCGTTTTGATTTTCTAAACTATATAAGAGACCATTTTCATCATGGGTAATAGCCTCTGAGTTACCGCCGACTTTTGTAGCAATAATCGGGAGAGATGATGCCATGTATTCTATCAATGAATTTGAAAAAGATTCATTCGATGAGGGAAGTAATGCAATGTCAAAACCTGAAAGAACAGACGGAATATCTTCTGAACTTCCGGGGAGAAAAAAATATTCAGTAAGATTATAACTGCTTATTAGATTTTCCAAATGTTTTCTATCTGACCCTTCTCCAATACATATAAATTTTAAATTTTGATATTGCGGTATCAACTTTTTGGCTGTCTCGATAACAGTATGAAGTCTTTTTACCGGTCGTAAATTGGCAACAGTCCCGATTACAATATCATCTTCTGAGCATTTCCATATTTCTCTTTGTTTTTGCCTTGTTATACGCTCTATTGATTGGAATCGTTTGAGGTCTAATCCATTGTAAATGATATGAAACTTCTTTTTGTCCGCATGTTCAATTTCAATAGTCATGTCAACTGCTGCCTGAGAATTAGCCAAATAATAAGTTGTCCATTTTTGTAAAAACCGTAAAATAGTTATCTGAAATTTATTATGCCAGTAGCCTATATTTCGACGGCTTGAAATTATTTTGGGGACTTTTGCAAAATGAGCTGCGATAGTTCCGAAGATATTTCCATCTTTGAAAAATGTTTGGACAATATCAAACTTTTGTTGTTTGTGTAGATCTTTAAATAATTTATATGCCTTAAAAAAATCAGCAGATAAAAAACTCCGCAAGTTTATATAGTACACAGGGAAATCAAATGTTTGCGATTCCATCCATTCCGATTGATAAAAACAGACCAAATAAGGCGATATTTTATCACGGTTTAACCCGTTCAGCAAGTAGAGCAGTTGTTTTTCTGTTCCGGCTGAGGGTGTTGCTATGGTATCAATTACATAAGCTATTTTAATCGGTTCAGGCATTTTTAATCGGCTATCTGTGTATAGAGGTTTATCAGTTTGTTGTTTTGACTTTTAAAATTAAATGAATCAATAATTGTTTGTCGAGCATTTTTTTTATATTTATCCTGAACCTGTAAATCTGAAGCTAAAGTAAGCAGAGTATCTGCTAATACTCGGCTGTTTTCAGATGGTATAAGAATGCCGTTATTACCTGAATCTATTATTTCAGGGAGTCCTCCAACATTTGTGGCAATAACCGGAATTTGGGATGCCATTGCTTCTAAGACAATATTGGGCAGTCCTTCTGAAAGAGATGGATTTACCAGCATGTCTGCATCTTTTAAATATCCGAGGATGTTTTTTTCAAATCCGGGACAGATAATATATGTGACGAGATTTTTTTCATGTATATATTTCTTTATTTTCTCAACATCGGGTCCGTCACCAAAAAGAACAAAGCGAAGATATTTGTTTTTTTCAATTGCAATTTCGGCTGCTTTTACAAAATCAATTTGACCTTTTTCTTCTGAAAAACGTCCTCCGCTGATGGCAACTATTGAGTCATGAGGGAAATCAAATCTTTCTTTTAATGAAAGCGGGTTGATATTATCAACTAAACTGATGTCAATTGCATTATGAATGGTTGTAATCTTATTTTCTGATACTGCTTGGGCAATGAGTTTTTGTTTTTGTGATTCTGATACAGCAACAAGATGGTCAGCTTTTTTAATAATAAATTTTTCAAAATAAGTGAAAATTTTTATTTTCAAATTTTCTTTGGTCATCCCGCGAGAGAATGCAATCCATTTTGTTTTAATATTTTTTGTTGCAAACATACCGTAAAAATGAGTGCGGTAGTCATGGGTACAAAGAATATCAATATTATTTTCACAGAGATATTCTTTGATTTTTTTAACTGCCGAGCGGTCATAGGCACTGGCAACATCAAAGGTATGAGTTTCAATATTATCGTTTAAAATTATTGTAATAAATTCGGGAGTTTGACTGTTTTCTAAAAAAGAAGATATGACAACATCGACATTTTCATCTTTGGCGTACTTAGCATGAAAATGAAGTTGTCTTTCAGGACCGCCGTAAAAATTTGAAGCCCGAAGGTGTAAAATGCGTAATTTATTTTTCTTGTTATTATTCATCTATGACAGCTCTGATACATATTGGTTTAGTTTTTTGCCGATACTGCTCCATTTATATTTATCATGTACTAACTTATTTCCGTTTTGAGCAATTGTGTCACAGAGTTGTTTATCTGCCAGTGCTTTTAAAATAGTATCACAAAATTCTTTGGGCGAGTCAGCAATTAAAATATCATGTTTGTCGGTGACTTCTAAACCTTCTGCTCCAACCGATGTGGACACTATCGGTTTTTGCATACTCATCGCTTCTAAAATTTTCAAACGAGAACCTCCGCCGATTCTGAGAGGAACTATATAGAGTGCCGCTTCGGCGATAAAAGTACGGACATCATCGACCATTCCGGTAATAGTGATACCGTCAATTTTGTCAAGCTCTACAATATGAGAGGGAGGGTTTCGTCCGACAAAATATGCTTCAATATCAGGAACAGATTTTTTGAGAAGCGGAAGAATTTCAGCGGCAAAAAATTCAGCAGCATCCTGGTTGGGACGCCAGTCCATTGAACCGGTGAAAACTAATCTGTTAGGGAAAATTTGTTTGTCAGACGGCTGGAAAAAATCGGTATCAACGCCATTTTCAATTACTACCGGTTTGTATGGAAGTTGTAATTTTTCTATAAAGGATGCATCAATAGAGGATACCGCTGTGGCACCATTGACCCATTTGAAACAGTTTTTTTCAAAGGTAAGAATTTTTTTATACTGTAAACCGATATAAAATTTCTTGAGTGGGTTAGTTTCGTTTTCGTAGTAGCGTTTCCAAATATCGGATTCTATATTATGAGCAACTATAATACTTTTGGCATTGTGAATGTTCTTGACATATTGAGCATACGGTGTCCATTCGCAAATGAGAACATCAAAAGCCTTATCGGAAATTAGTGTATGCAAAGTTGTTTCAAACTCTTTTGAGTAATGCGATGTAACAATATATGGGTCAGGTGAAAAAAGATTTGCTAATAATTTGATATAAAATGAAAGCCCTGATTTTTTATTATTGATTGGAGTAACAGCTATCGGCTGAATATTTTGAGATTTGAAATGTTGTGCCGATGCACTCTGTTTTTCTCCAAAAGCGAGATATGACACATCATTACTTTTGGCAAGTTCATAAGTAAGGTTGCTTGTTCGCAGTCTTTTCCCTGAATTTAATGGGTAGGGGAATTCTTCATCTATAATCAGTATCTTCACGTAAATTCCTTCAGAACATTTATTTTTCTATCTCACATTTGATAAATCTTGTTTTACCTGATTTTTCCTTTGGTATTTCATCGACAATTTCGATTACGATATTAATAGATTCGCCTATTAAATGCTTCATCTCTTTTTCAATAAAATCTATAATCTCTTTTGTTGGTTTAGGCTTATTGGTTATTTTAACAATAAAGTCTGTGTATGTTTTTTGAATGACTTGTGTTTGACCGATAGGCGGACCTTCAAAAGTTATAGCAATACCTAATACATGTCCCAGTATTTTGGAGCCATCCGGTTTATATATATTATCAGACAACCGTCCTAATGCTTTATCCATCCGAACAAGCCCTCTTCCGCACGAACAGTTTGTTTTCATGGGGATGCCATAATCGTTGATAGCATAGCGAATCAACGGGAAAGCAAAATTGGTAAGATCGGTAATAAGCATTTCTCCTTCACTGCCGAACTCAACATCTTTGTTTTCTTTGACAAATTCTACATAAGAAGTTTCCATGGTAATATGCATGCCCTCATGTTCTGAGCATTCTGATGCCGTATTACCAACTTCACGGGAACCGTACATGTCAAAAACAGGGCAGTTGTAAGTTTGTTCAAACAATTTTTTTTGATTTTCTGACAGTGGTTCTCCGGTTGAGAGAATAGCTTTGTATTTTGGATGTTTCAAATTATTTTCAATACAGAATTCAGTATATCCAAATAAAGCCGAGGGGAACACTTTGAGGAATTTAGGATTAAATTTCAGCAAATCTTGGTTGATAAAGTTCAATGATGCCAAGTCAAGCCCGCCAGCCTTGTAAATCATTATACGGTGCATGTATCTGTTTTTTATTTTAGTCTTTAGCGGTTCATTCTCAGTGATGTCCATTGCTGCCGGCCAGATAAGTGCCATTTTATCAGTAGGAAATCTTCCCATCCATGTTTCATGCCGCCATGCCATCGCAAGTTTTTGGTTAAAACTCTCCTGAGTACGAAAAAGAATAGCATGTTGTCCGGTGGTTCCGCCGGAGGTGAATTCCTGTAGAGAGGATTTGCTGTATTTTTTTGAAAAAAACTGTTCTTGTTTGTCAAATGTAATATCTCTTGTGAGAATAGGCAATTTTTTAAGATCATCAAATGATGTAAAAGATTCAGGGGTCAATCCATGTTCATCCATAGCTGTTCGATAATACAGAGTATTCTCATAGCTCTCTTTTAGAAGTTTTTTCAAGCGTTCCCATTGATACGTCCGAAGCTGTTCTGTCGACCAAAATTGACTTTGCTTTAAAAAGGAAAAATAAGTCAGTGCCGATGATTGATTTTCCCGAGCAAGTAAATATGGGAGAACAGTTTTACGTAAGAGTTGCGAATAGATAGATCGGAAGAGCGTCGTGTAGGGAAAGAGTGTAAATC
>CAJVYT010000076.1 GCA_913009765.1 uncultured candidate division Zixibacteria bacterium | reverse complement strand
ATTGCGATTGTTACTAAAAAATCTGAAAAGGATACAAGCACCAACAAAGCTCAAGGCGGAATAGCGGCAGTTCTTTCAAAGACCGACTCATTTGAATCTCATATTGCCGATACTCTTTCAACCGGACAGGGGTTATGCGACAAAGATATTGTAATCCAAATTGTTGAAAAAGGTCCGGAAGTTATCAGAGAGCTGATACAATACGGGGTTAAATTTACAACCGACGGGAAAGCTCTTGCGATGGGGCGAGAAGGTGGACATTCACACAGCCGAGTAGTGCATGCTGCCGATTTTACCGGTCAGGAAATTGAACGGGGGCTTTTAAAAGCATGTCATGCTATTGAAAATATTGAAATCTTCCGCAATCATATTGTACTTGATTTAATTACAAATAAATCAGGCAAGAATATTTCCTGCAATGGAGCTTTTGTTTTTTGTGAAGATGATAGAACATTCTGTTCGTTTTATGCTCCGGTTACGATGCTTGCTTCAGGTGGTCTCGGACAAATTTATTATCACAATACCAACCCAAAAATTGCAACCGGCGATGGTGTCGCAATTGCCTACCGTGCCGGCTGTTCGGTTGCTAACCTTGAATTTATCCAATTTCATCCGACGACACTGTATAACCCCGGACGATGGCCGTTCTTAATTTCTGAAGCTGTTCGAGGTGAGGGAGGCAGGCTGATGACAGTTGATGGTCGCTCTGTTATGAGTGAAGTTCACGAACTCAAAGATTTAGCTCCTCGTGACATTGTTGCAAGGGCAATTGATAAAGAATTAAAAGAAAGTGGTGAAGAATATGTCCTGCTTGACATCAGTCATCTTGGAAAAGATTTTATTATAAAAAGATTTCCGACTATTTATAATGAATGTCTCAATCGAGGGTTTGACATTACTACACGTGATATACCTGTTGTCCCGGCTGCTCATTATTCTTGTGGTGGAGTTGTTGCGACAATTGATGGAGAAACTGATATCCCCGGTTTGTTTGTAGCGGGAGAGGTAGCTCACACCGGTATGCATGGAGCAAACCGCCTTGCATCCAATTCATTACTTGAAGCTGTTGTCATGGCAAAAATGGCTGCCCTGAAATCATCTGAATTTTATAAAAATGCTGACTATGACAAATCGGCTACAGCTGATGAAACATTCTTTTCATCGTTAAAATATCCTCGAAATAAAATTCTCATAGCTCATGACCGACGTGAACTTACCCGCGTAATGTCTGATTTTGTAGGTATTGTCCGCAGTAAAGACAGACTGCTTTTGGCACAAGAAAAAATTGATAAAATTTATGAAGCTATTGAACAATATTATCTTGCTACTCCTGCTACCTATGGAATTGTGGAACTGCGGAATATGGCAACGGTGGCATCTCTTATTATTAAATCAGCTCTTTTACGGCATGAATCCAGAGGGCTGCACTATATGGAAGATTTTCCGGAAACAGATGATTCAATGAATAAAAACACTATTTTAAAAAATAGCTTAACTTAGGGAGAGTGCAATGTCTGCTCACCATGAAATGATTCTGATATTAGATTTTGGCTCACAATATACACAGCTTATAGCACGAAGAGTTCGTGAAGCAAAGGTCTATTGTGAAATTGTTCCCTATAATTCTGACCTAACTAAATATGCTACTAAAAATATTAAAGGTTATATACTTTCCGGCGGTCCGTCTTCTATAAAAGATGATGATGCTCCCCGTCTTGATAGTTCTTTTTTTCAAACAGATGTTCCAATCTTAGGTGTTTGCTATGGTATGCAGCTTATGGCAGATATTTTTGGAGCAAAATTAGAACGTTCTGAAACAAGAGAATACGGCAGAGCAAAATTTTCTGTTAAAAATAATTCTGCTCTTTTTGACGGGATTCCTAAATCATCTCAAGTGTGGATGTCGCATGGCGACTCTATTAAATCCCTGCCTAAAGGATTTGAAATTAGCGGTTCAACCGATTCTCTTGAGGTTGCCGCTATTGAAAATAAAAAAAATAAAATGTACGGTATTCAGTTTCATGCCGAAGTACATCATACCGAAGAAGGAAAAAATATCTTACAAAATTTCATCTTTGAAATTTGCAAACTCAAAGGTGACTGGACAACCGAATCATTTATTGAAAGTTCTATCGACCAAATCAAAAATCAAGTCGGTGATAAAAAAGTAATCTTAGGTATTTCCGGTGGGGTTGATTCTACTGTTGCAGCCGTACTTTTGGATAAAGCTATCGATAAAAACCTGTATGCTGTTTTTGTGAATAATGGGCTGCTTCGTAAAAATGAATACGAGTCAGTTATTGAAATGCTGACAAAACTCAAGATTAATTTACATCCTGTCGATGCATCCGATCTCTTTTTAGACAGACTTGCAGGAGTTTCTGACCCTGAAAAAAAACGAAAAATCATCGGTACAACATTTATAGATATTTTTGAAAAATCAGCAGATGAAATTGGAAGTATTGATTTTTTGGCACAAGGTACTTTATATCCCGATGTTATCGAATCGGTCTCTTTTAAAGGTCCGTCAGCTACAATAAAATCTCATCATAATGTTGGTGGTCTTAAAGATACAATGAAACTCAAACTGGTTGAACCGCTTCGGGAATTGTTCAAAGATGAAGTTCGAGTACTCGGAAAGTCACTTGGGTTATCAGAAGAATTTATTGGAAGACATCCCTTCCCCGGTCCCGGGTTGGCAGTTCGTATCTTGGGTGATATTACTAAAGAACGATGCGATTTGCTTCGGGAAGTTGATGCTGTTTTCATAGAGGAATTACACAATTACAATATTTACAATGATATATGGCAGGCGTTTGCGGTGCTTCTGCCGATTAACGCTGTTGGTGTCATGGGCGATGAAAGAACCTATGAAAATGTTGTCGCTTTAAGAGCGGTAACATCGGTTGACGGTATGACGGCTGACTGGTCTCGAATTGACAATGATATTTTAGCACATATTTCCAATCGTATAATTCGTAATGTTCGGGGTGTGAACAGAGTGACCTATGACATCTCATCAAAACCACCCGCAACGATTGAATGGGAATAGCGTAATTATTTTTATTGTACAGGGTATTGCATTGTCCTGTCTGATAAGATTTTTGGAGTTTATCTTGAAACAGCTGATACTTTGTGACGACTGTAAACTGCAAGTGATAAGAGAATTATGTCATAAGTATGGTTTAGGTATAGAAGTCCAATCTTTCTATGACCCTGAGTATCTGAATGTAAACCCTGATGCATTTGAACAGCACGCAGATTATATAAAAAAGATACCGGTTCGTTATCTTCATGGACCTTTTGGAGATTTATGCCCCGGAAGTTTTGACTCTATGGTAAGAGATGTTGCACTAAATCGGTTTGAATTGGCATTTTCTTCTGCTTCTAAATTGAATATTCACAATATCATTTTGCATGTTGGGTATGTACCTGATACAAGTCCTGCGAAAAATTGGATAAAAAGATGCTGCGAATTATGGAAACAGTTTTTAAAAGATAAACCAAATGATATAACGTTTTATTTAGAAAACCTTTTTGAAAAAACTCCTGAGTTTGTTTCTGAACTGATTGAACAAATTGATGATTCTCGTGTTAAGGTTTGTCTTGATATTGGTCATGCTTATTGCCATTCAAATGAAGATGTTGTCACTTGGGTAGAACATTTAGGAGATAAAATTCGGTATGTACACATGCATAATAATCATGGTTCTACAGATGAACATCTTGGACTGAATACAGGTACAATGCCAATTATCGATGTATGCCACGCATTGAAACAACATTCACCGAAAGCAGACTTGGCTCTCGAAGTAAATCTTGAAAGCATGCATAGTTCTATTGAATGGCTAAAAAAGAATGAATTTATATAAATTTGCTTTTTGTAGGGTTCGGGCATGCCCGAACCTATTATTTGTACCGTCAAGGCAATGTCCTATAGGTATAGGATAATTAATAATTTGTACCGAAATATTAATAATACATCATCTCTAATTATATTTGTTGACGATAATACTTATTATCTGTTAAATAATTTTTAAAGAATATCAAAATGAAAGCTCTCAAAATGCTCTTATGGATTCCGATTGGATTAGTTGGTGTATATCTTGCCTTAATGTTCTATATCTATTTCAACCAAGATAAAATGGTTTTTTATCCGACAGATGATTTTTCGGTTTTACCCGACCAATTAGGGCTGACTTTTGAAAATGTTCAAATTAATATAGATGACAGTACTGTTTTGCATGGCTGGTATTTTCCGCCCAAAGATTCCAGCAAGTTAAAAGCAGTTTTGTTTTGTCATGGTAATGCCGGTAATATTTCGCATCGTCTTGAAACAGCACAATATTTACATGAGTTAGGAGTTGCTGTTTTCATGTTTGATTATAGGGGTTATGGAAAATCTACCGGTGAGCCGACAGAAGATGGAGTCTACGATGATGCCGAAACCTGTTTTAACTGGCTTGTACAGACAAAAAAATATCAATCGCAAAATATCATAATCTTTGGTCGTTCTTTGGGCGGGGCAGTGGCAATTGAACTGGCAGGAAGAGTAAAGTCCGGCGGGTTGATTGTCGAATCTTCATTTACAACGGTCGGCGAATTAGGACAAAAACTGTTTCCAATGTTCCCTATTAAATCACTTATTCGGTACTCATTTAACTCACAAGAAAAAATTGCAAAGCTGCATATTCCAAAATTGATTACACATTCTCCTGATGACGAATTGATTCCTTACACAATGGGGGAGAAATTGTTTGAAGCAGCTCCTGAACCAAAACAGTTTGTCAAACTGTCAGGCGGGCATAATTCAAGGACATATTTTAAAGACTCCGAGTATAAAAATGCGTTGCTCAAGCTGTTTTATGGTGAAGCAGCAAATGCTTCAACAGAGTAACTTTCCTGCCGTCTGCTTGACATTTTCGCCGAATAGTTTTATGTTCTCTCTTCAGATAAGGAATGTAGAGAAATTATGCTTGATTTAGATAAAATGACTGAATACACCTCTCCTATTCAGGGAGATTTGGATTTATTTACACAAAAACTTCACGACCATCTTCAAGGTGATTCGCCTCTTATTTCCTCTATCGCCAAGCATTTACTTAAATCACGCGGAAAAAGAATCCGCCCTGTCTTTCTCTTTTTATCTTCTCGGGCGGGTGATAATTTTACTGATTTTTCTGTTGATGCCTCTCTTTCAATTGAACTTATTCACACCGCTACTTTGCTTCATGATGATGTCGTCGATGAGTCCGATATGCGTCGAGGTCAGGAAACAGTGAATTCGCAGTGGACAAACCTTATTTCAGTCCTTATGGGTGATTATCTGTTTGCAAAAGCATTTAGTATGATGGTTGAGGCAAATTCTATTGAACTTATGCGGTCAATTTCTAAAGCTACCGAAAGAGTTGCAATTGGTGAATTACGTCAAATTGAGGAAACTGCCAACTATGATTTATCCGAAGATGAGTATTTAACTATTATTTCAGATAAAACAGCCTCGCTGTTTGCAGTTTCTTGTGAAGCAGGACCAATTTTAAATAATCGTGGAGAAAAAGACAGAACCCGTTTTGCTAACTTTGGTGAGAAAATCGGTATAGCTTTTCAAATCGCAGATGATCTTCTTGATTATGTGGGAAATGCCGAAACAACCGGAAAAGAACCGGGGATTGATGTTTTAACCGGACAGATGACCCTTCCTCTTATTTATAGTTTGCAAAAATCAAATACAGCAAGCCGTAATGAAATTGTTAAGATGCTTAAATCAAAAGATAAAAACTCATTTAAAAAAGTATATGACTTTGTCGTAGAAACCGGCGGTATTGATTATGCCTACCAAAAAGCTAATTCTTTAGCCCAAGAAGGTCTCGATTCTATTTCTTCCTGCCAGCATAATATCTACTATAAACGGCTTGAAGATATGGTGAAATTCACTACCGCACGAGCTTCATAAGTGAGAAACATATTTTTTTTATATATCAATATAATCGAAAATATCATTCTACCGTATAAGAGTTAGATATGTTTGGACTTCACAATATAACAATAGAATTCTTATCCGATACGATTATACTCAACGTCTTGGCGTGTATATTTCTTATAGTTCTTTCATTTTATGTATATATAAAAACTAATCCGCCGATACCGAGATATTTACAAATAATTTTTATCTCATTGCGTGTTATAGCGGTTCTTGCTTTATTCTGTGCCTTGTTTGAACCGGTTTTATCATATGAACGAACCTTCACCCGAAAACCTCATGTTGCTGTATTACTGGATGAATCAAAAAGTATTGAAAAGATAGAAAATGCATTATCACGTAAAACTCGACGGGACTCATTACTTTCAAGCAGAGAATTTGAATTTATTACTGACAAAGCAGATATTACCACATATTTTTTTGGTGAAAATATCTCAGAAAATAAAAGTGAAATTCAAACCGAGGCTACTGCACTTGCCGATGCGGTTATGTTCACAGAAAATCAACATACAGAAAATAAATTTGATTACCAAATTCTGTTTTCCGACGGAAACAGTAATGCCGGAAGAAAAATATCAGATATTTCATCTCTTCTAAAAACCAAAACACTGACAGTAGATATTTCTATGACTGGGAAACAATTTGATATCTCTGTTGATGATATCGAATATAATCCGGTTTTATTTGCTGACCGCACTACAGAAATAAACCTTAAATTACAATGGAAAAATGCTGAGAATACAACAATTCCAATACAATTATTTGATTCATCGAGAGTTGTATCCCAATCAACTTATGTTATTAACCAACCGGAAGGTTTTGGAGAAATCTCTCTCAAATACAGACCGCATGAACCAGGACAGAAAATTTTGACTCTCAAAGTTGGTGCTTCTGAAACCGAAGAAAACAAAAGTAATAACAGCAGATCGTTTTCTGTTAAAGTATTAAAAAGCAAACTTTCTATTCTTATGTTATCAGAAAAACCTGACTATGAATTAAGTTTTCTCAAGAAATATTTACAAAAATCAGATAAATATGATATAGAACTTCGTCTGCTGGGGAAAAAATCAGGAAATTTAGCGGGAAAAATACCATCAAAACAAGCGGAACTGAATAGATATGATTTGATTATCATTCACGATGTTTCCCCGTTACTTTTAGAGAGCAAAAAAGAACTCTTCAATTCGTATTTACGTGATAAAGGCGGTTCACTTTGGGTGTTACTTGGAGCAAACTATGCCGCATCACAAATTTCACCTTGGTTTAACTCTTTGCTGCCGTTTTCTCAATCAAAAAAATCATCGGTTGTGTATAAATCTTTTCATGCTGAACCATCTGAAGGAAATCTTTATCATCCCACTATACGTATTGCTGATAACCAATCATCAATAAGACGAGCATGGGCAGAATTACCACCATTTGAACTTCTTGTAAATTGTGATAATATTTCCCCGCAAGCAACAGTTTTAGCGTATGCCTCCGGTGTGAAAAATTCAGACGATTCTCAAATTCCAATTATAGGTTTTACAAGGAAAGGACCGGGGAAAATACTCGCTTTCTCTGCTCAACCGTTTTGGAACTTTGGATTTATAAATATCGGATTAGGCGATTCAGATTATGCTTACAAGAGAATCATCGAGGGTTCTGCAAATTGGTTAACAGTAGATGATAATTTAGAACCAATTCGTATTTTTCCGCAAAAAAATATTTACTCCAGAGGTGAACCGGTTCGCTTTGACGGCTTTGCGTATGATATTGGCTATCGACCTATTCCTGATGTATCAGGAACTATTGTACTGAACGGTGTTGAGGACAATAACTATCAGGCAGATTTACTATTTATCGATGATGGAAAATATAGAGCGGAGTTCAAAAATCTGAAACCGGGAAGATATACTTATCAGGCATCATTTTCAAAAGATGATAAACTATTAAAAGAAGTAACGGGACAGATTGAAGTAACTGAATTTTCTTTAGAAGAGTTCAATACCGATGGCGACCGGTCTAATCTTGAGGTGATAGCGTCAATATCAGGAGGGGATTATTACAAATTTTCTGATTTTGATAAGCTTGTGCAGTCAATAGATTTGAAACCGATAAAAGTCATAAAAAAAACAGAAGTAAATCTTTGGGATAAACTTCTGCTTTTGATTTTATTTATTACAGCTCTTTCAATAGAATGGCTGCTCAGAAAATTGAATCAGTTAATCTAAATCTTTGGCAATATCTTGGTATGAATCTATTATTGACGATAAATCTATCTTCTCTTCTAACTCAATTTTTTCAATACAGAGAGATTCAATTAATTTTTGCATTCTTTCAGCCGATTTTAAAATCTGTTTAAGGGAAGAACGTAAATTTTCAGGAACAGAATCATCATCAATTAAAAATTCACTATACCCAATAATACCGGTCAAAGGGTTGTTTAATTCGTGGTTGAGAATAAGACAATGTCCAATATATGGCTTTAAAGATTGATAAATTTCAAACTCTTTGAGTTCTTTTTCTGTTAATTCTTTATGTATTGTTGTCATAAGGTACCTGTTTTTCAGAGTTTATCCTTTGTTATGTTATCGGCGATTAACTAATAATCTCCAATTATATATTTAAAATTATATTAGTAATTTATCATAAAATTCGTATGTTTATTTAACTTTAAAATAGGAAATATTACTATGAAAATAGCGGTTATTGGAGCAGGACTCATGGGCAGAGCAGCTTTATATGATATAGCTTCTGCCGAAGGCGTTGAAGTTAGCGGTATTTTTGATATTGATAATAGCTTAGCCTCTGAAATTGCTTCTCAATACGGCAATGACAATACTATTGCAGGACAGCTTGATGCCTCATCAGAAGAAGCTGTTTTTGCTGTATTACAAGATTTTGATGCATGTATTTCATGTGTAACATATAAATATAATCCGGTTATTACAAAAGCAGCTATTCGGGCAAAATGTCATTTGGTCGATTTAGGCGGAAATAATGATGTTGTCAACAGCCAGCTTGAAATGGATTCAGAAGCACAAGATGCCGGAGTTATTATTGTTCCCGATTGCGGATTGGCTCCTGGGATGGTTTCTGTTTTAACGGCAGATGGCATCTCTAAACTCGACAATGTTGAGTCGGTCAAGATCCGAGTTGGTGGATTACCACAGTCGCCGCGTCCTCCCTTAAATTACCAAATGGTGTTTTCTGCTGAAGGTCTTATAAACGAATATTGGGAACCTTGTGTTATTTTACAAAACGGTCAAAAAAAGATTGTCAATCCAATGACAGCAATTGAAAACCTGTCTTTTGACGGGATCGGCGATTTAGAAGCATTTTACACATCCGGCGGAACTTCGACACTTCCTGACAGCTATGAAAATAAAGTGCCTTTTTTAGATTATAAAACAATCCGTTATCCGGGGCATTGTGAAATGTTTAAACCGATGCTTGAAATCGGGCTTGCTTCTCGTCAGCCGATACAGGTCGGAGAGCTGCAGGTAGAACCGCGGATGCTGTTAAAGACTGTTCTCGATAAAAATCTTTCATACAATGATCTCGATATGGTTTTGGTTCGGGTTACTATTGAAGGAACTAAAGACAAAGCTTCCAAAAAAATTATATATGAAATTCTTGACCGTCAGGTAAGCAAAGAGAGCTTAACTGCCATGATGCGTACGACCGCATTTCCGGCTGCTATTATTGCATGGATGGCAGCTGCAGGACATATAAAACAGCGAGGGTGTAAACCGCAAGAGATAGTCGTGAACCCGCCTGTATTTTTATCGCAACTCAAAAAACGCGGTATCAATTTGATTGTGAGAGAAGAGTAGAAGTTTTACTGTCCAATGAAATAGATTGGCTGTTTAATCGTCAGGAAAGGGTTCCTGACGACGCATCGGGAAGTTTATATATAAATTATAGTAGGGCGGAACTCTTTAGCGGTATTGCCAATTGTCAGGTCTCGGAAAGACCTGACCTACAAAAGTTATCTCTGTTTTTAATATCATTTCAGTGAAAACTGTAATCCGGTGTTTTTAACTTTTTTGCTGTAATAGCATAAATGTGTTTAAGTTACAGCAAAATGGGTTCGTTTTTTGAAATAGCGTTTATTTTTTTCTTTGCCTTGTTCGGTTGGTTTTGGTTTGTTTTGATATGGTCATGATTTTCCTCTTGGGTGATGATTTTATTAATGAAGAGGAGTTAGTTTTTTAGGATGATGTTGTAGGGAAAGTGGGGAATGTTATGAAGGCAGACGAGGACGTCTGCCTTGCACGTTGTATCTAAAACAAATCGGCGGGGAATGAAACTGCAAGCTTGTTTTCTGATTCTGGGTCAACTGCTACCGAATAGGTGACAGTATCGGAATCGGGAATATAAATAACCGATAAAGTATGTACTCCTATTGGTAGAGAATAAAATGAAAAATTTCCGCTATTATCAGGTACAACAGATATAGTACTGTACCCACCGGAGCCGTTTGGGTATCGCATCTCAACAATAAGTGAGTCTTTATATACAGTCCCCGGAGCTTGTCCCGATGCGTCGATAATATATCCGTACAAGCTGTTTGAAAGAATTGCCGCTGTCGATGGTGTAAAATCTTTATCGATATTGCTTCCTGAACCGGTAGAACGGATAGAGGTAGAGCTTAGTATATAATCAACATTCCAGGCATCTTTTTTGAAATCATTGTCAGCGGTTCCGTTTGTGATATATGGTCCGTCCCAGCTTGTGTATCCACCCGGGTTTTGATAGAGAGCATTTAAGTTTGGCGGTAAAGCACCAACATCACCGACATAGCCAAAATCTGTTCGTGAACCATGAGTGTAAACATGAGGATTACCGACTATGGCATACGCAAGCTGGTCGAGTTCTTTTTTGGTCTGTTCATACTGGGCAGTATTAACAGATGTCGACATTTTCCGAACTGCTAATGAAGAAATGACGCCGATAAGCAGAATTATTAAGACTAATTCTATAAGTGTAAATCCTTTTTGATTTTTCCGCATACTTTTTCTCACTTATGGACCGACAGTTCCAAACCAGTAGTTATCTGAAAGAAGATATTCATCATACAAAACTGATTTTGGAGTTACAGAGACAAACCGTTTTAGGGTGTCATTACTTGGTGAATATATTACATAGATATCCTGATTGCCGATAGGGATTGAATCAAATGAAAAATATCCGCCAAAGTCAGGGGAAATACCTTTTGTTATTGTTCCACCTGCTCCATTCGGATAGGTTAATAGTACAGAAATAGAATCTTTATAGATAGAACCGGGGGGAGTACCATCGGAATCATAAATATTACCGCTCACTTTATTTATAAGAAAATTTGTTGTAGCTTCACCTATTTTATGGACAATAGATGAACCTGAACCGGAAGAAGTTATATCTACTCCTGAAAAAGTATAAGAGATACCCCAGGCATCTTGAGTATAATCAGAAGATGTTTGGGCAAATCTATTATTGATATATGGACCTTTCCATGTTGTATATCCACCCGGGTTTGTCATAAGAGCGGATAAATCAGGAGGCATAGCACCAATATCACCGACATAGCCAAAATCGTTTCGTATATGATTGTTTTGTAAGTTATCATTTCCAACTATTGCATATGCAATATCATTCATTTCGGTTTTTGTCAGTTCGGTTCTTGCTGTTTCAGTTATTGTCGTCGCAGAACGCATGGCAGCCGCTGCCAATATGCCTGCGATGACAACCGCCATGACAACTTCGATTAAGGTAACACCTTTGTTATTTCTTATTTTTTTAATCATTAGTTAATTACTCAAATTAAATAAATAATTTATTTCAGCAGTTGATAATGCCCGATTATAAACACGAACATCATCGATTTTACCATTAAAGAAATACTGATTAGTTCCTACTCTTTTACTGATATTTAAATTATCAGAATTTTGTACAAGCGATGTATTAGGTAGAGGGGTAACTCCTACAATTGTATCATTGACATAGAGAGTAAGGCTGACACTGTCAAACACGAGAGCTACCATATTCCATGTATTTAAAACAGGAAGGGGTGTTGTGACTTCATATCTACCGGCAATTGTTTCTGCTCTTCCTTTAAGCAGGTTGCTTTCTGAGAAAATTCCCATCTGAGCTCGACCGGATCCACCTCCGTGAACAGACTTTGCCATAATTTGCCTTATACTTCCTGACCAAGTACGTGGGTATACCCAAGCTGTATAGGTTAATTGAGTCGTACCATTAAGCTCCGGTATATACGGTATGCTTACATAATCGTTAGTTCCATCAAAATCTAAGGCATTACTTATTTTGCCTGTAATCCAGTCGGTAGTAGAATCCATGTCTATGAGAGTACCATCGTTAGAATAGACACTATTGTCTGAGGCAATTATACCATTGGTCTCATCTAATTTCCAATGACCGACTAAGTCAGGCGGTTCACTACCTCCACCGCTGCCACTTCCGCTTGCAAGTGTGAAATATGACGCTGCAAATTTATATGTGCGTGATGTTTTATGCCGTGGAAGAATAGTTAAAACAGAGTAAAGGGTGTCAACATTGGGTGTAAAAATAATTCGCAGAGGATGATTACCAACCGGCAACGAATCTAATATGAACAAACCGCTTGAGTCGGGTACATAGGATTTTGTAACCGTTCCTCCTGAGCCATTAGGAACTGTAATATTAATATTAACAGAATCAAGATATGTAGTACTCGGGACAGTATTGGATGCATCTAAAATTGTCCCGCTAAACATGTTTAAGGTATAGTCTGACACTGCATCGGCTATTTTTTTGGTGATTGTGCTGCCGCTTCCGTTAGAACTGATTGTGAGACCGCCGCTATAAGAATACGCCGTTCCCCATTCATCGGTTTTATATCCATCTGTATCTTGTGTAAACTCTGTTGATATATAAGGTCCGTCCCAAGTAGTATATGCTCCCGGATTTGTAACTAATGCATCAAGGTTTGGCGGAAATGAACCTACATCACCTATATACCCGAAATCAGCTCTTTGGGTTCCTGAAGCAATATCAGCATTACCGACAATAGCATCAGCCAATAAGTCCATCTCACGTTGAGTTAGATCGGAAGAGCGTCGTGTAGGGAAAGAGTGTAGATCTCGGTGGTCGCCGTATCATTAAAAAAAAAAACAATACAGA
>CAJVYT010000075.1 GCA_913009765.1 uncultured candidate division Zixibacteria bacterium | reverse complement strand
TTTTGGCTTTGCTTGATCAGCAGCATAACCCACCGTTATAGCATAGGGCATTAGATTCTCTCCTGGAATGCCCAGAATTTCCTTTATTTTATCTCCTTTAACCCAACCAATATAACAAGTTCCTAGACCTAACTCTGTTGCTCTTAAAACTAAGAAAGAAGAGGCTATTGATAAATCCCTAATTGCACGAACATCATCAGGCGCATCCCATCCTTCAACCCTGTTCTTATATGCATTAGGATCTGAACAGCATACAATTATTACTGGTGCTGTATAAACAAAATCTTGTGAGAAAACATTATTTTCTTTTAATTTAGCCTTTGTTTCATCATCTTTGACGATAAGATATTTGGATGGTTGAGTATTATTTCCAGAAGGAGCCAATCTTGCTGCATCTATTAATTCTCTAATTAACTCATCAGAGACTTTTCTATCTTCATATTTTCTTACGCTTCTTCTTTCTGCTATTGCTTTTTTAACATCCATCTTAACATTAAGATGTTTTTCCCATTTATAAACCTTCCGTAAGTGGTAACAAACAGGCTTTGCACAAATAATATATAAAAGAAACTTCATAAGGAAAATAATATTAGAAATCTTAAGGAGCATGGGGAGTTTGAGGAGATTGTTCTTTTGGTCTTGTTCTTGTCAGTGCTTCAACCATTTCGTGAATAATTGATGCATTATCGAGAAGTTTATCACAAAAAGTGCGACCATCACTGCTAATATAGATAGGCCCAGAAGATCCTACTCTTTCTCTCTCAACAACATGAAGAACATGTTCCTCCCATGGTTTAAGTGGGTACGCTTGTCCATTTGCTTGATAGTCAGGCATAATAATGAGAATTCTTTTGTTTTATTTAAAGTTTTTAAATTCCTGAAGATTAATTAAAAGAAAAAAAGAAAAAAAAGCTTATTCTTCAGCTTCGTCTCTGCAGTCAACTATGCTTACGCTTCTCTCTGTTTTCATGTTAACCTGGATCTTGACTAACTGTCCTTTTCTGACTGTCAAAGGTCCTGTTATATCCTCGCAATAAACACTTTCTCCTGGTGCTATTGTGTTGCTATCACATACAGGATATGCAGAAAGAAGTCCATTAATGATTATCTTTGCGTCTTTTCCTATTGTCAATGTTTCTTCTGTTGGATTAGTCAATACTGCTTCTATATGTGCATTTAAACATCTTGCTCCAGAAATTATCTCTAATCCAGGAGTAATTGTTTCAACTACATCTGATTCTCCTGTTAATTGAGGCTCAGCAGGTTCTTCTATTACTGGTTCTTCAACAACAGGTTCTTCTATTACTGGTTCTTCTATTACTGGTTCTTCTACTGTTTTTTTGCATGCTGTAATCAATAGAAGAGATATTGCCAAAATACAAAATAATATTATTTTTTTCATGATATCACCTTAAAATGGTATATTAATTGAATATAGAACTATTTAGTATATAAATTTTTTTATTAAAAAAATAAAGAAAAAAAATAAAAATTTTATTCAGTTGCTTCTGCACTAGATTCAACGCCTGAACACATTACTGTTGCAATGCCTCTATTCGCCTTATCGTTTTGGAACCATACTGCCACTTCAACTTCTGTCTCTTCTCCAGATTTTATCATCAGATCTTTTCTTTTTTGGTTTCCAATCAGATCGCTACAATAGACATATGCTCCTGCTTCAATCTCTGTCTTATCACATACAAATTCTTGCATATTAATTCCTTTAACCTGGATATGCAAATCACTTTTGTAGCTGTTAGGTAGAGCAGTCATTGCTTCATCTTGAAGGTTTGTCATGATAGCACTAATTGTCTTTCCTTCACACTTAACATCAGAAAGAATTCCTCTTGAAGCATATTCAACGATACCTTCTTCTGTTACTTCAACTTCTTGTGTCGGCACTGGTGTTGTTGGTTCTGTTACTACTGGTTCTGGTGTTGTCACTGGAGCTGCTGGTGCTTCTGCAGGTTTTCTCATCATAAAAACTGCGATTAGAATAACGACCACAACTACGGCTATAATGTAATACAAATTTTTATTGTTTACCATAAAACCACCTTTTTTATATTTTTCTTATAAATATAAGACTATTTTTAACTAATAATATACGAGATAGTATATAAATCTTACGTAAATCTTTACTATGATCTGATAAGTTTAAGCAGTTTTTGCTTTTTTTCCTGCATTAATGCTTTTGTGTCTGCTTCCAGATTTAACCTTATCATATCTCTAAATATCCTAAAATTCCTGCTTTATATTTTTCCTTAAATGCTTTATCTACCTTTTCAACAGGATTGGAGCCTAAAAAATCTAACAACTTAAATAGTTCTTTTTTTCTTTTTTCTTTCGGCAAGTCCTTCAAAGCAACTATTTTGTTCTCTATCTCAAAATATTTCATCTTATCCACGAGAGGCAGCTGCCAGAATAATAAGAATCCCCTGTCTGGAAAGTCTATGCCTATTATCTTTATGCAATGTTTAATGACATATTTCTCAAGTTTTTGTCTGATGTTATGGATATCTTCTTTTTCTTGTTCTACAGCCTTAGTATCAAATGGTTTGCCGAATATCTCAAAATACATCTTTACTTTTGGCTCGGTTCCAGAAGGCCTTATTGTGACTTTAATACTTTGTGTATTCTTTTTATTCTTAATTTTGTAAATTAAAACATTTCTTGAAGCTGTATCTGTTAATGATAAATGTGGTTGGGGTGGACCTTCCCATCTATCAATTGTTTTTATGATCGAGAAGTCGCCAAATTTTTTTATGTTAGTTTTTCTGAGATGTTCCATGATCTGTTTAATTTGGTCCATGCCTTTTGCTCCCAATAAACGCACTTCTGTCAGATAATTATAACAATAACCATATTTTGAGTAAATTTCATCTAAATGATCAATCAAAGTTTTATTTTTCTTTTTTAGCTCTGCTGCAAGTTCACATAGCCAGATAGCTGCTCCAGCAGCATCTTTATCTCTAACATAGTTGCCCATTATGAAGCCATGACTTTCTTCAGCGCCTAAGATAAAGTTATCCATTTTGTTCACGTCTTCTAATTTATTCATTTCTTCTCCGATATATTTGAAACCCACAAGAAGATCCCCTATAACTGTAACGTTATTTTGTTCAGCAATCTTTGCTATCAATGATGTTGTTACATCTGTCTTGATTATTGTATTGTCATTGGATAGTTTGTTTTTTGATTTGAATTTTGAGATACCATAATTAGTCAGGATGATACCAATTTCATTTCCATTAAGATATTTCCATCCTTTATCTTGTTTGATGATTATCCCTATACGATCTGCGTCTGGGTCTGAAGCTAGCAATAAATCTTTATTTGTTTTATCACCAAAAGATTTCAAAGTATCAAAGGATTCTTCAATTTCAGGGTTAGGGATGTTAAAAGTAACATTCTCAAAAGCTCCACTCAGATTAGAAGTTTTAGGATCTAATTCTATTTTGAATCCAAGTTTTTGCATTATAGGATATATAGATGTAATTCCTGTACCATGTAAAGGAGAATAAGCTATCTTTATATTTCTTTCTTTTGAAAGAGAAAGGGAACAAACTGTATTAATGTAAGCTTCATCTACATCCTTTCCTACTTCAATTATTAATCCTTGTTTCTTTGCTTTATCGAAATTAGTTGATTTGATTTCTTTAACATTTTTTGTTACTTCATCAACAAGTTCTTGATCATAAGGGGGAATCAATTGCCCTCCATGTTCATCATATACTTTTTTTCCATTATCTGATGGAGGATTATGACTTGCACTAAACATGTCTCCTGCTATTGCATTAAGATGTCTTATCGCAAAAGAAAGTTCGGGTGTTGTCCTTACATTATCAAAGATGAAAACTTTAATTCCATTTGCAGCATATACTTCTGCAGCAGCTATTTCCAAGTCCTTACATTTAAGCTTCATCACTGGATTAGGTAAGTTCTCATCATAAACTCCTTTTTGATTGTATTCCCTCACATCATATGTTAATACAATCCCTCTTTCTTTTGCTGATCCTCCATGTTGCTTGATAAGATATTGAGAATGGCCTTGAGCTGATGCTTGTATTGTCCATTTATTTATTCTATTCGGACCAATCCCTACTGGCCCTCTTCTGCCTCCTGTTCCAAAAGGTATAACCTGGTAAAAAGAATCTAATAGAAAATCCCATTTTTTAGATTCTATTAAGTATTTGATTTGAGGAACATATTCTTCATACATTGAATCTGTTAACCAAACCTTTAACCACTTTAAAGCAGAATTGATATATTTTTTGGGCATATCTAAATTTGTAAATCCTTCTTTAGAAAGTTCTAATAATTTGTTACCCTCTTTTTTTTTGTTAATCATCTTAATTAAATTTTTCTAATTATTATTCTCTCATCATCTTTTTCTATATAAATGTTGCTTAAACCAATAGCTGCTACAACGCCTGTGCTTTTAATCTCTACATTTTTACAGTCTATCTCAAATTTATGGAATTCAAAACTGTCCTGGATGTCTTCTGTGTATTTGATCAATTCAGGATCTTTTTCTAATTGTTCTACTATATCTTTGACTTCCTGGCATCTTTCTTTATCGCAAATGAATAAACAATCTTTTGTATCAATTATTATTATATTTTCTACGTTTTGTGTTTTTATTGAAATGTTATTTGCGATAATAATGCAGTTTTTTGCGTCTCCTTCGTGATCTCCGATGATGATATTTCCGTCTGCATCTTTTTTATGAATCCTGTCCATTGCTTTCCAGTCTCCTATATCATCCCATGGGAATTCTCCTCTTAAAACTGCCAGATCTGAGGATTTTTCCATAATACCATAATCAATAGAAATGCTTTCAAGCTTTTCGAACTCTTCTTCCAAGACTTTCTTGTCAAAATCTGATTGTTTTATTTTCATCAATGCTGCGTATAATCCTGGCATATGTTTTTGCATTGCTTCAAGCATAATCCTTGGTTTAGAGATAAACATTCCAGAATTCCAGAGATAATCTCCGCTTTCCAAGAATTCTTTTGCTGTTTTAAGATCAGGTTTTTCCTTGAATTCCGCAATATCATAAATTTTTATTTCATTGTCTTTTATGATATTTCCCTGGTGAATATAACCAAAGCCTGTATGAGGAAATGTTGGCTTTATTCCAATCAAAACAATCTTGTCTTCTTTTGCCATATCCAAATCTTAAGGTATACATATTGTTTTGTTTTCCATATACATAGGCTTTTGGTGATGGATAATTTGGAATTGGATCTAATATACTATTTTGCTTTGATTCTTTAGGATGCTTATATTCTCCTAACTCAAATTGATAAAGTTTTGTCTTATAATAGGTCATTTTACGGCCGTAGTCAGAAAATATTGTCCAGCCTTGCGTATTTAACCTGTAACCAAAACTCAATTCTTCAAATTGGACAAAAGTTTTCTCCTCTTCCTCATCTTCCTCTGTTTCTCGGATTTTTAGTTCAAACACGTCGTCTGCTTCACCAGAAATTATGATTTTTTCGGGAAATATTTTTGCTGCCTGTATTTAGTTGATAGATATACACACCGCTGCCTACATCCATTCCATATTTATCTTTTCCATCCCATTTCGCGCGATGAAAACCAGCAAGCTGCCGCTCATCTATGAGTGTTTTAACCGTCCTGCCAAGCGAATCGTATACTTGAAGGATTATTTTTGAAGATAGAGGTAAATAATATGAAATTGTAGTTCCTGTTTTACTCGTCCGCATATTAGGAAATGGATTGGGATAGTTCGAATACAATAGAAATTTGCCAGGCAAAATAGAAGAATTATAATTGTCAATTTTGTTTGATATTGAATACTTCAGCACAATTCCCCATTCTCCCACAGCAAATCCCGTAGTGGCATCCACAAAAGAAATGCTCCATAAATCTCTTTCTGTCCCGCTGACTTCTGTCTTCCAATGATCACCACCGTCACTGGTGTAAAGGATGGTTCCCCGCTTCCCCGCTATCCATCCGCTCTTTGCATCCGTAAAGGCAACATCCAAAAGATCCTGCGTTACTCCGCTTGTTTGCATACTCCAGATCTGACCTCCGTTGGTCGTATGGATTATCGTGCCACCTCTGCCTACAGCCCAGCCGTTATTAGCATTAACAAAGGTGACAGCATGGAGAGTTGCACCGGTACCACTCGTCTGCAATGTCCAATTTTCACCACCATCCATCGTGTGAAGTACAGTCCCATTGGTTCCCACAACCCAACCATTGCCAGGATCGACGAAAGAAATATCCGAGAAAGAGTTGGTTGTATCACATAGTTGTTCGTCCCAGCTCTTCCCCCCATTCACTGTATGATAAACTCTGCTATAACCTATGCCCCATGTATGACCTACGGCCCATCCATTAAGGCTATCGATAAATGTAATTGCCTGACCAAATATATTCTTTATTTGTATATCCCAACTTCGGCCGCCATTTTTTGTTTTTATTGTCCCCATATTTGGATCTCCTGATACCCACCCATACAGAGAATCAATAAAAAAACACGTGTGGAATGCTGAAATTACCCCTCCGCTCATATATCTATTGAATTGCACTGACCAGTTCTTCCCTCCATCTGCTGTGTGAAGAATGGAATTGTAATACCCTACTGCCCAGCCGTTCTCTTTATCTATGAAATCGACACTAAGGAGAGTATTGCTTATTCCGCCTCCCTTGATCCCCCAGTTTTGTCCTCCGTCATTTGTGTGAAGCATTGCCCCTTGGGGACCTACGGCCCAACCATTTAGAGAGTTTACAAAAGATACATCGCGAAGCCATATATATTCAGCCCCACTTTGCGAAAACCAGCTTTTCCCTCCATCTTTTGTGTGAAGAATAACAGAAGAACCAACCACCCATCCTTTGTTAGAGTTGATAAATACGATATCCTGAAGAGATTGCTTTGTGCCACTGGCATGCAAAACCCAATTGTTTCCCCCATCGTTCGTATAGAGGATTGTTCCACTGTCCCCAACAGCCCAACCTCTACCAGAATCCGCAAAACATATGCTCCTTATACATTCACTTATACCAGTAGGTTGTTTTAGCCAATTTTTTCCTCCGTTAGCAGTATGCAGAATGGTACCAGCACTTCCGCACGCCCATCCCTTCAGGCTGTCAATAAAAACGATGTCATATAGCCTGGTGTCTAAACCGTCTTCCTGCATTTTCCATGTTTTTCCCCCATCCTCAGTATATGCAATACCTCCAAATAATCCATATTTAGCAGAACCACACCAGCCCGCAACCCAACCCCTGTTTTCATCAATAAAGTGGATACTCTCCCAGATTGATATAGGCCAACCGATTCCGTGGATTTCCTGAGCGGCCCAGATTTTCCCTCCATCCTCAGTATGCAATATAACATTATTTTCAGTGCATCCAACCAACCAGCCTTTTTCTTGATTGACAAAATAGACATTATTGAATTCCGGGCTCCAACCAGCGACTTCATAATTTTGCTCTTTCCATGTTCTGCCACCGTCCCGAGTATGAATTATTATATTATCTCCCGCAGCCCAGCCATGCAAAGAGTCCACAAAAAAGATAGTGTTAAAATCCGTTTTCCAGCGAGGTTCGCGGATAGTTTTCCATTTTCCATCCCCTAATACTGATAAAGAATAAACAGATATAAATAAAAATAAAAAAAAGAAACTGGTAATTCGTAAAAAGAATTGCTTCTTCATAATTTTTACCTCCTTGTCAATCTAATTTAAAACACAAAAAACCCGAACCAAGCATACTTTTCTTTTATGCCCAATTCGGGTTTTCTCTGAAAATTTTCTTATTTTGATTACTCACCAAACAAAACATCATCATTGGCTCCCTCCATCCGATGAATCATCACCCCGGCATCCCCAGCCCGCAACCCAAACACGGATGATTCGCGTAAATGTGAAGCTCAATCAAATGAATCAAAAAGAAGAGAAATTGGGTTTAGGTGGTCGTTTTATTAAGCGTTCAAGAGCAGGTCGTCGTCTCAGCAATGGGAAAATATCTGGCGCAATTGGAACAGGAGCCCAATTTCACTTGAAATGACGCTTCAATGTAAAAAAAAAAAACAAAATGTCAAGCACTTTTTTTGAAAAAGGGAATTGTTACAAAAAATTCAAAAAAATCAGCCCGCGAAACACACGAAAAGAACGAAAAGAAAAATAAGCAACCGCAAAGTCCGCCAAGCAGGCGCCAAGGGCGCTGAGTAAATTCGGGAATTGTGTGAAAGCTGAGAAATCTTTGCCAACCCCCAGCTTTCGCCCTGGGCTCTCCCCTTTGCTGAAAGGGGAGGGCCAAGATGAGTTTCTGCCCCCGAAACATGCGAAAAAAGTAGCCACGAATACACGAATTATTTCCAGATTTCTTTGCGCCCTCGCGGCCTTGCGGTGAAGTTTCTTCGGGTTTTCGAAACACTAAAACCTACTTCACAAGCAAAAGCTTTTTTGTGGCCGTAAATTTTCCCGCCCGAATGCGGTAGAAATACATCCCGCTGGGCCGCTTTTCGGCATGCCAGGTAACCGAATAGCTCCCCGGCTCTTTTTCACCATCCACGAGCGTTTCCACCAGCCGCCCTTGCAAATCATAGATGCCCACAGTTACGTGTTCCGCCTTCGGCAACTGGTAGCGAATCGTTGTGGTCGGGTTGAAGGGGTTGGGGTAATTCTGAGAAATGGCAAAGCGAACAGGTAACTGCTCTTCATTTTGCGCAGCCGGATATTGCTTCTCAAATCCTTTGTTATTCTTGCCGGGAGCATCAGACAAATCTTCAAAGACCATCTGTAAGAGTTGCCCATCCTTCGGATAACTTCGTTTCAGCTCGTCATACAGAGTTTGTGCTTTTTCCAATTCATTCTGCTGAATATAATATGTAACCAGCGTAGCCATCATATATTTTCGGGATTCACCTTCCAGGGATTTTACCCCTTCTTCGGCAAGCGAAATAGCTCCCTGAATGTCACCGATACGTTCGTGCACAATGACCAAAAGCTCAAGAGCCGTTCTCCCTAAATCATATGAACCATAATCCTTGTATAATCCATACAAATAGTCCCCTATCCAATTTCCCAATCCCAATTTCTCCTGATAATCGCCCCGAATATAATGGAAAATCTCACGAAGCGCCATAGCTGCCTTGGGTGATTCGGGATATTGGGCAATAAAACTGCGAAGCCTCTGAATCCGGCCCAATTTAATAGACCTGTCTTTCCCACCTCCCGTTGCCTTTGATAATAAAGGCGTTTCCATTGGTTCCGGCGAAATAGCCATCAAATTCCCCCCCGATAGCGGGTCAGAACTTAGCCAGTAATAATAGTCTACGCTTCCGCTAAATAGAGAATTCGACGGAGTACCGTTCCACCAATTTTTCCGCGCCTTTACCGTATATCCGCCTATAGCATTGTAAATCTGTTTTCCCGAGTAAGTGCCATTGCCATAGATGGAATTATAGCCCGCCATACAAATGCCGGGAGCACCGTAATCACCAACCAGAACCTCAGAACCCGAGCTCACATAAATACCGCTCCCGTGATTGTCCCGGATCGCATTGAACCCGCCGGTGAGATCGTAATCCTCCTCATCTTCCCATTCGCGGCCGCCCAATACCATGTCACAATTGTTGTAGGCATAGACCCCGTTGTAGGTGGAACTGTTGCCCAGCCCGTTCTGACTAATTGTATTATGAAACAAATCAGCAGTGGAGTGCGAGGCATAAATCCCATCCCTGTCATTATTTTCAACCGTATTGCCATAGAGATAAATGCCGCTGCTATTGCCCGCATTGATGAGAACAAAGGCATGGCGGTTGTTTTCTAACGTAGAATTTTCCACCTGAACATCGCTATTCTCAATCCGAAGCGCCTGGTCGTTTTGCCTGAAGGTACAGTGCTTGACCACATTCCCGCTGGTGTGGGAGGGGTAGCCGTAAAACTTCACCGCCCAGTTGCCGTACTCAAAGGTGCAGTATTCCAGATCATTGTTGCTGCTGTAAATGTAGATGTTCTTCCACGCCTGGCGCTGATGGGTATCCGAAGTAAATAGAATGGGAGCGCCCTCTGTACCAACAGCAATGATCTTAGAACCTGCCTTTGCAGTAAGGCAGTAGTAACCACCGAATTTGATTATTGTGCCGGGAAGAATGGTCAATTTTAGATTATCAGGTACTACAACATTTCCTGTAAGGTGAATAGTACCACACCACATCTCATTGTTACTAAGTGTGCCAGAAGTAGTTGGAGGAGAATAAATAAGAACATCCTTGTATGCCGTAAGTAGCGTACCATCATCCTCTGTTCCAAAAAGAGAAATTTGTGCCTGAATATAATTATTATTCCCCCAATCCCTTATCCAGGTATTATTCCAGTTTGACATGCTCGGAACGTCAACATCAAAAGCCATGCTGCCATTATATGGTAAGCAGCCCGTTTCTGATAGTTCAACAGCTCCTTCAATACTGGCGCCATATAATTTGCATGTTACCCAGCCTAATGTGTTTGGGGGATCTATGTCAGAAAAACTAGCCCCAACAGATATAGTTGTGTTTTGTTGAATATATTCCGGACAATCGGTGATTTCTATCTCATCTTCTATTCCAGTTGATATTCCTTTGAAAATATTGTACAATGCCTTATCTATGCCATAATCTATATTCTCTACAACCCAATTCGGGTCATCGGAGGCATTTAAGGCACACCACACATCATAGTTGGTATAAAACAAGGCCTCTGTTAAAACCCCGCCTTTTTCTATTTTGGTATAATCTAAATCTTTAAGCACCTTAAAATCACTATTGATGGCGCTCCCCGGGGTTGTAGAAAAATAAAATGGCAATCCTTCCTTGGGATCTTGAACATAGATGCCTTGGACTTTAGCTGAAATCTGTTCTACCATATGCACAGCAGCCGCATGCCTATCATCTTCGGTCGTCTTATCTTCAGGCTTATAGGTAGCCGGATCAAAATAGTAGTGGCAATCTGTTCTTTGTATACTATAATCCGTGCTCGCATTGTGATGGTAACTGAGAAAGATATCAGCTCTTTGTGTAACTTCTGTCCACAAAGGATAACCATAGGTAGGCGGAAAATCTGTACGAAAATCAAAATTCTGATTATATCACCCTGGTCTTTCGCCGTTTGCAACCTGAGCTCTATAACGTAAATCGTCATTAAGGTCGTCGAAGAAGTAGGAATCGTCGATTCTGGTATGGATTACTCCAGCATAGTTATAATTATAGAAAGGAAATTCACCATCATATGATTGAAAAAGAATTCTGTCCAGTACCTGACAGGCTATTAAATTTTGAACTTTTTCAGCAGGACCCCTATTATTCCATCCCATAGTCCCCGTCCATTTCCCCCCATGACCTGGATCCACACAAACCCATCTTGGCCAATTAAATGAAAAGACTTTATTACTTATCAGAATAACAGAGAAAAAAAGATATATGAATATGACCAGTCGTTTTGTTTTTTGTCCCATGACCATCCTCCATAAATTTTGAGTTTAAGAATAAAATATTTTTTAATATACAACGGTATTATCATTGAGCCATCTGAATTCATCCACTTCTAAACCAGGCACCGGTGTTAAATCCCTATCAAATCCGGTATTGATATTGATCACATGAATATGCTGCTCAATGGATATTTCTGTCACGGGATTCACCCTACACCTTAAGTATGCCATATATAAGCCATTTGGACTCCACGATGGCTTAATACTATCTCCCCAATCAAATTTCTTAACAATATTACCATTAACATCAATTAGGGAGAAATATTTTCCTGTATCTATGCCAATGAGACTGTCATTGGGAGAAATAATTGGAAAAATAGTGGTAATAATACCTTCATATATCCTTTTTTTATTTTTATTTTCTAAATCATATATCCACAATTCTTTATGAAATCTTTTGGGTCTATTTGACTCGGCCTTTTTATATAAGATCCTCTGATGTTGGTTAAACCATACTGGATTGCCGCAAGAACCTCTTCCTATCTGTACGCGCTCCACCAATATATCCTTACCTAATCGGAGATTCTTCACCCAAATTTCACTACCACTACGTATGCTCTTCAGATAGACAAACATTTTGCCATCATACGACCAGGATGGTTGTAAAATCTGTTGACGGGCGCCTTCTGCAGATACTATCTCTTTAATTGTTCCATCTATTTTCAATAGATAAAGAGGGGATGCACCACCCTTGTTTCTATTAAATATTGAACAAAGCAGTATATTGCCGTCTGGGCTCCAGGCGCTATGTCCGGGCCCGTACAATCCAAAGCTCTTTAGATCAAAAGCCTGAATTTTTTGCCCCTTTCGGTTGATAAAATATAATATTCCCTCATGGCGATCATAAGAATAAGATTTATCCAATTTGGGACTCGCATTGTTCAAAAACCAACGTGAGCTAAAACCCGTTGAACTAGTTAATTTGGCTAAAGATGGATATAATTTTAAGAATCTCACTGCTTTTACTTGTGGTTCCGTGCCCTTTTTTGATTGTGCAGAAGATTGAAATGATGATGCAAAAATTATCAAAATTATTACTGTTGGGATAATCATTCTATTTTCTCTCATTTTTAAGCCTTCTTCTCTTTAATGTTATTTAATGCAATAAATCGTTGCCCCTTCCTCTCCAGTGGAGAAATAAATCCTTCCATCATCCCCGATAGCAGGAGTAAAATGTACCAGGACCTCCGGAGTGGACAGCTCCCATTTCAGTACCCCGTCTCTGCTCAGACAATAAAAATGATCCCTACCAGTATAGAAATAGATAGAACCATCTTTGTCGCACACCGGAGCACCGTCAAAGAAAATTCCATACGAGGATTTAATCCATTTCCATCTCAAATTGCCTGAATAATCCACTGAAGAGATACTGGATTGCGAGGATACAAAATAGAGAAATCCATCTTTATCTATACCTGAATCCGTGACAAGAATTAAAAATGCATATTAGGTTATCATTTTTGACATAAAAAAACGACTTTCAGTGAAATTTGCTATTTGATTCTATAACTTTTGCTTGTTTCTTCTGCTCCCATTGTTTAGTTTGGGAAAAATCGATATATCAGGATGCACTTCTCCCTTGGTAAGACTGCAACCTGCTTTAATGAGCGAGCTTTGTTCTTTCTAATGACATGCAAAGGCCGTTA
>CAJVYT010000074.1 GCA_913009765.1 uncultured candidate division Zixibacteria bacterium | reverse complement strand
TTGATAAAAAATATCAACTACAGGTTAAAAAATGGGAAAAAGAAGTTCTTGAACGGGAAAAAGAAAAAGAGAATTATTATAATCAGCAAAAAAGTTTCAATCAAAAAATTGATAATTTGAAACAATCTTATTTTAATAAGGATACTGATTCAATTGTCGAATATTGTGAAATGGTATTAAATAACTCTGAATATCCTGATTCGTTTCCACAAAGTTTTGAACTCGAATACAACCCAGAAAATAAAATACTAATTGTTGAATATCAGTTGCCACCATTAGATGCTTTCCCAAAATTGAAAGAAGTAAAATATATTGCTACAAAAAAAGAATTGAGAGAATCATATATTTTAGAATCTCAGATTAATAAGATGTTTGACGAGTCAATGTATAAAATAACACTGAGAACAATTCATGAGTTATTTGAAGCTGATTCGGTAAATGCAATCGACGCTATATCTTTTAATGGTTGGGTGAAAGCAATAAATAAAGCTACTGGAAAAGAAGAAAATAATTGTATTCTAACGATTCAAGTAAAGAAAGATGAATTTTTAGGACTAAATTTATCTCGAATAGATCCTAAAATAAGTTTTAGAAATTTAAAAGGAATTGCAAGTAGTAAACTTAGCAGCATGGTTCCTGTTCAGCCAATCTTACAACTAACTAAAACAGATAAAAGATTTGTTGAAGGTTATGATGTGGCTGACTCAGTAGATAATTCGACAAACCTCGCTGCAATGGATTGGGAAGACTTTGAAAATTTAATAAGAGAATTATTTGAAAAAGAATTTCAAACTAATGGCGGAGAGGTTAAAGTAACGCAAGCCAGTAGAGATGGCGGCGTTGATGCTATTGCTTTTGACCCAGATCCAATTAGAGGCGGAAAAATTGTAATCCAAGCGAAAAGATATACAAATACTGTTGGAGTGGCAGCAGTAAGAGATTTATACGGAACGCTTGTAAATGAGGGAGCAACAAAAGGCATTCTAGTTACTACCGCAAATTATGGGCCGGATGCATATCAGTTCGCAAAAGATAAACCTATAACACTGTTAAGTGGCTCAAATTTATTACATTTACTTGAGAAACACGGCCATCATGCAAAAATAGATTTAAGAGAGGCAAAAAAAATATTAGCAGAACAAGAAAAAGAGAAGTAGAATACTATAACAAATCGCTGCACTGGATTTTACTCCGCTGCGCTCAGTAAAAACCAGCTCAGCTCGGGCGTTAGGATTAAAAAATAGGAGAATCTATTATTTTGGAAGTATATTTTAAAGAATTTGGATTGAGATTATTTCTTGGTGATGTGATAGACACTCTTGAACAATTACCAGAAGAAAGCATGGATTTAATATTTGTAGATCCGCCATACAATTTGTCGAATGACGGTTTTACATGCCATGCTGGGAAAAGAGTAAGTGTAAACAAAGGAAAATGGGATAAAAGTAAGGGAATCGATGAGGATTTTGAATTCCATTTTAAATGGATTGAAGCATGTAAACGGGTTTTAAAGCCTAACGGTACACTATGGATATCAGGAACTTATGAAGATCAAGGGGTCATCCAACTTGATATTTAATCAATCTCGCTGGAAATCAAGTTGGCTGACCCCTTGATCTCCCTACCATTTTCAATGATATAAAGCAATGATATATATATGAGTTTTTCAACAGGCTGTGAAGACCTGACCCTATATACTCCTTAAAAAAATATAGCCATTATTGTCAAGGCGCAAAGGCTTGGAGAGAATCTGCCCTGGAAGTGACGGCTTTCGCTAAGTTTGATTTGCGGCATTAGCCATAAATTTCTATTTTAGAAATTCAAAACCTCAATCTTACCTTCCACCTATTTCCCTCCTGATTCATACATGCAAATGCTGAGAATTTCTCACCCTTTCTGCTTTTGAGTGACTTCAATGTCAGTTCTTTCTTCTGCATTAAGAACAAAGCCTGTCTCTGTGTCAGCTTTTTACCGAATACCGTTTTGAATAGGTATTTCCCACAACCGGCACATTTGTAAACTTTATTCATTATTACGATATCACCGCCGCAGGCGCACTTGCCGATTGTGTTCCGGTTCGTAATATCTATTTTAATCTTCTCAATCCGCAGCTTTCCTATCTCCTCACAGGTTAGCGTTGTTAATCGTTTTGCTTTCTCCATAAAGCTCTTCATTTTGTCTTTATAGTCAGCAGGTCGTTTTTTTATAATATTATTTAGATACTTATCCCATTTTGCGCTGAATTCAGGATCCGCAAAGGTCATCTTTCCTACGCCTGAAACGATAAGCTGTTTGCCCAGCTCTGTAGCGTGTATCTCTTTGACGCTTGTTATATAACCTCTTCTGACAAGCAATGGTTCATAGTTTGATCTTGTAGCCTGAGTGCCAAGCTCCAATTGAGACATCTTTTTAATTAAGCTTGCAGAAGTAAAACATCTTGGAGGTTTTGTCTGTTTCTGTAGAATTTTGGTGTCGGTTTTAACGATCTTTTCGCCTTCCGACATTACCGGCAAAACTTGCTCATCATTGCTTTCTTGTTCTCGATACAACTGCTTCCACCCGAGGATTTTATCAACCTTGCCGGCAGCTTTGAACCGATGCTCACCAATACCCAATATCACCACTGTAGTTTCATATTCATACAACCGATAGAACTGAGCGATAAAGCGTCTTTCAATTAACTTGTAAACCTGTGTCTCTTCTCTTGTTATATTATCCGGTAACTTATCCAGAGGGATAATAGCATGATGACCGGCCTCTGCGACATCCTTATCATTGAATATCCTTGAGGGTATGCTATGAGTCAGATCAGTTCTGCCAAGTCGGTTGAGGCTCTTGATAACAACAGATTTGTCGTTAGCAGATAGATAGCTTGAATCGGTTCTCGGATACGAAACAATACCCTTTTCATAAAGTCCCTGTATGATCTGCAGCACTTTATCCGCTTTGTATTTGAAAAGTGTACCTGCTTCTATCTGCATATCGGACAGTTTAGGCAGCTTTGGCGGCAGTTGTTTTCTATGCTCTTTTTTGATCGACAGAACATCTGCAAAGGACTCGGATTTGATCTCTTCAAATAGATTATCCGCTTCTTCTTTGGATAATCTGTTAACATTCTCTTTCCTGTTTGTATCGATATATTCAGCCCGGAATGATCTGTCTTTCTTACATTCTATTTTCAGTATAAAATATGTTACAGGCTTGAAGTGCTCTATCTTCAGATCCCGCTCAACAATCAATTTCAGGACAGGTGTCTGTACTCTGCCTATAGACTGGTTTCCACTGCCGGTTTTCTTTTGGAGTCCTATGCTTCCGTTTATACCGATATAGAAATCGGCATACTGTCTGCCCAATGCAGCAGCGTACAGGTGATCATATTCCGACATAGGTTTGAGATCTTGCAATGCACGCCTTAACTCGGTTTTTTGAGTGGAATTAAACCACAGACGGTATTTCGGTTTATCTGTTTTGGCATAATTAAGAACTTCTCTGATCAGAAGCTCACCTTCCCTGTCCGGATCACCGGCATTGATAATGGCGGTATAGTCGTTCTTTTTGATTGCAGATGCTATCTGCTTAAACAATGTCTTTCTATTGTCTCTTGGCGCCATGACAAAGAGTTTGGGAAATATCGGAATTGAATAGTTATATCCGGCTTTTGCAAGCGTCTCTTTGACATCTGTTTCCAATATATGGCCGAACGTGTAGTAGATCTTTGCGGTACCGATAGCAGGATCGCTTGCTTCGTAGTATCCGTTTTTATGCTGATGCCCGGCAAATGCCTTCGCTATGGACTGAGCAAGACTGTTCTTTTCGGCAAGGATGAGATAATTATACATCAAAAAGCATATCTTTTCCTATTCATTGCCATCTATGAGTCGTCCAAGTCCACCCAATATAGAGCCTTCTCCTTTGCTGTCGCCGCCATAAGCCGGAGCATTAGCCAAAATACGGTCAGCCATACGCGAAAATGGCAGACTTTGCAGCCATACTTTGCCTGTACCGCGCAACGTAGCCAAAAATAAGCCCTCACCGCCAAATACCATGCTTTTGAGCCCGCCGACACGCTCAATATTATAATCCAGAGAGGGTTCAAACGCCACCAAACATCCGGTATCCATACGCAGGGTCTCTCCATGCAATTCTTTGCGAATAACCGTACCGCCTGCATGAATAAACACCAAACCCTCACCTGTCAGCCGCTCAAGAATAAACCCTTCACCGCCAAAGAAACCGGCTCCAAATCGTTTAGTGAAAGCAATGTCCAATTTTGTACCCAACGCCGCGCACAAAAAAGCATCCTTTTGACATAGCAATTCCTCACCGATAGCAGCTAAATCAACAGGCAGAATAGTTCCCGGATATGGTGCGGCAAACGCTACATGCCCTTTGCCGTTACCCATTTGTGTAAAATATGTCATGAAAAATGATTCTCCTGCAGCAACACGCTTACCGGCACTCAACAATTTACTGAAAAAGCTGCTGTTTACTGATGATCCGTCTCCCATCCTGGATTCAAAGTTAATATCTTCTTCCATATAGGTCATAGCTCCGGCTTCAGCAATCACCGTTTCGCCGGGATCAAGTTCTATCTCAACCATTTGCATGTCGTTGCCGATAATCTTGTAATCGATCTTATGTGAATGTCTGCTCACTTTCCATACCTCCTGAATCTTTTTATTTTTATAAAATTTCCTTTGTTGTGATCAATCTCATTCAGGCAAAAAACCGTCAAAGATCACCTTTCTCTGATCCTTGTCATATTTAAGATACGCCCCGAACTTTGTTCCCTTGCGGCTGGTTAGATCTTTGACTGCGACTCTTTCGCCGGCAATGATTTGTTTAGCCTGGTTTTCTGTTATCGTTTTCTTTGCGATTGTTTTCCAGATTGTGAAGCGGCATCCGCCATCCTCATCGCGCCAGTTTGAACAGCCGTACGCCTTTTTGCTCTCTACCACATCACCGCCGCATTCCGGGCATTTACCTAAAACTTCTTTGTCCATAATGATATCTCCTTATCTGTTTTTACTTATTTCTTGTGAAACAAACCTCGTTTTTTAGGACGAGGTGATTGACCTTTTACCTGTACTTCCGAACCCGCCTTGATCGGGATTGTCGAGATATTCCACCTCCGCAAACCCTACCTCAGGCATTTTCCCGACAATGCGGAAATGGCAAATTCTGTCTCTTTTTTGTGTTGCAGTATCTCGCATTGCTATAGCCAAAAAGAACCACTGATCGTTGTCTCCACAGTAGCTATCATCTATAATAGCCGGTGAATTTGTCTCTGCAATATGCCCCAATGCCTGAATGTGCTTGATCTTGCAGCAAGATGAGCTTCATATTTGGCAGGAAGCTTCGTCGCTGCACCAAGAGGGGATCAAACAATGCTTCCATTTGGAAAGAGATGTATTCCTGGCGATCCGCAGATCGATCCAATCGCCGATGTCGATTTTTTCGATTTTTGGCATGTCCGGAACAAAATATTTGATTTTGATTTTTAGCATAGCTTCTCCATGTAATTTTTGCTCATAATCCTTTCATATCCTCCCAATCCAACGGTGCAAACGCATACAGCTTAACGTCATCTGTATTGCGGAACGGTATCAGTCTTTCCGATAATATCATCTGCTGTTTTCTGCTTGCCGGCATTTCGATACCGCGCAGACTTCCGGATGTTCTGATTTTGTTAAATGCTGAAAGATTTCCGCATTCGTATAGATATTTGAACTTCAATTTACTATTTCTCCCTATTTACAATCTTTTGTACTATTAAAGTTACAGCTGCCGTTAATCTTGCCTGTTTTACCAAAGAACCTTTTAACAATATCTTTATACCAATCAAGTGGAAACAAAATCTTTGTAATGGCCGTATCTCCTATGGCAATCTGCATGCCGCCGTTATCTTTACTGACCAATACCGGTACAACGCTGATGCCGTTTGCCTCTAAAAAGCTTTTTGCTTTTTGCAAACGAACCAAGCGAATATTTAATCTATCTTTGTGAATCTTTGCTATTAGATTCTCACAGTGCGAACAATCTTTGCTGTAGATCAAAGTTCTGCCCATCGGCGGATGCCAGATAGGATTATGAGACCACTGCACAATAAACAAATCCACAGCTTTTATGAGGTTTTCTATAGGCAAGGCGTGCTTGCGCAGGACTAACCGGTTAGTTCAAGGAAGAACAACGCAGCATATGGGAAACCGCATAAAGCCCGAAGGGAAGGCTAATATTGAGCAATCTTCAGGAAATTAAAACTCTCAAACTAACCGGTTAGTACCTCAAATTTTAATTTCTAAATCTTACCCAATCTTAACCTTCTGTGAACTTGCTTATTGTGCAGTGGTCTCATTATACAGAAATCCGCTAATGAAAAACAGCGCAATATATATTGCTATGGCAAAAAATAGCGACGGATCGATTCTTGGAAGGATATATCCTTATTGCAAACAAAAGCACAATGATTAACGCTGTCGCAAGACAAATTGCAGAAGCTGTTCAGATAGAATTCCTGATAGCCCAGCAAAATACCTTCGACTATCAGGGCAAATGATATTACATATCCACCATATCGCATAGCTCACAAATTTAACATTTCTGCTGACATCGTATTTTCCGGCTGCAATAATTAAGCCGAGTATTCCGTCACTGACTATCTCCTCAAAAGGCTTATGCTTGCAGCACTTTGCAATATAGCCGACAAACCGCATATTTGCATGAACCAGCTTTTCAATGCAGCCTTATCACCGAACTGTATCTTAACTGCCAGAGCGATCTCCTCTTCTCTTGATATTGTATCTGAATATTTGTTTTGAAAATCGTCTCTATATGCAGCAGTATCGGCATTCATAAACTCTCCTCTGTCCGGATACTTTTTGCTTCAGATAGGAATGATTGATCTCTTAGTAAGAAGGTTTGTCTTACGGTCTCCTTGATGTTTGTGCAGCCGCGCTTGAATGCGTAATCCTGTCCGATTAGATATACTTGTTTAATAGCCCGGGTAACAGCAGTGTACATAAGTTTGGAGTTAAGC
Organism: uncultured candidate division Zixibacteria bacterium; assembly: GCA_913009765.1. The sequence goes on along the minus strand of CAJVYT010000074.1, from coordinate 6,247 downwards.
ATTATGAAAAAGCTGTTTACTATAGGAATAAACACATATTTGAACTGGTTGCCCTGTGTTTTGTGAATGGTTAGGGCATATCCGAGATCGATGATGTTTTTATAGTCGTCAAAGCTGTAGATAACCGCGATATTGTCAGGATAAAGAACATAGAACTCTTCATCTTCTTCATTAATATCCATTACAATACCAAGATTACCGTTGTAAATACGTGTGGTTCTCCTGTTATCGGTATTGCCGTTTTTAAAGTCGTTATAACCGATATACTCCATATTCTTATTCTTAAGGTGAATCACCTTATCATACTGTTTCAATAAGAATGTTCTGATAATTGCCGATTTGGATGATCCTGTGTTCAGCTTTTCCTGCAGAATGTCGTTAAGGTTGCTCGTACCCAAAGCAGTAGCTCTCATTGCTGTGATAACCTGCAGATCCCATATCTTCCTGATACCGGTCAGATGTTTATCTTCCGCTGTCCGGTTTATCTGCTTGATAAGCGTATCAAGAATACGCTCATAATGATTATCTCTAACCTCTTTCATCTGTTTGTCCGATAACTTTTCTTTAAGTGCAAAATAATTGGGTATATCCCTTTTATCAAATACCCAATCGCTGTAGCAGCTTGCATAGCCTTCCGGTATTTTCCCCTCTCTTATATAGCCTGCAAAATAGGTCAGGACGCTGTTTTCAGACTGTCTGTAGATTTTGGTCAGTTTTGCTTTCGGTATATCATATGTAAGCAGATCATTGAATATGTTGCCGGCTCCTATTGGAGGCAGCTGGGCATCATCACCTACCATGATGAAAATGGCATTATCATCTACTGCTCTTATAAGACTGTAGAATATGCTTAAATTAACCATACTTGCCTCATCCAGGAGAATAATCTCATAAGGCAGCCGGTTATCCTGATTGTGAAGGAATTCTCCTGATTTGAATCCCAGCATCGAATGAATGGTTGATGAACTATATCCTGTGAGATCCTTGATTCTTTTGCTTGCCATACCGCTGAATGCGCAGCAAGTAATGTTCTCTTTGCTAAAGAAATATTCCGAATAGAAATCAAGAATAATCTTTGAGATGGTAGATTTACCTGTTCCTGCATAACCGCACAGCAGAAAAATGCTTATGCCTTTTGCTACGATATTAAATATTGCATCGTACTGTTCCTTTGATAGGATGATACCAAGTTGATTCTGTTTTTTATTGATGAATTTGACGGCTTCTTCATTGGATATTTGATGATTACTGCCTTTTTCGTTTCTGATTTTTACAAACTTACGAATGTAGTCTTCTTTATGTTTATATGAGTTCAACGCTACAATATTATCTTTATAGAAATAATTATCCGAATTGATAATAACATCTGTTACAACAGTTAAGAGATCTTCAGTTGAAATGATATCTTCCGCATCTTTTTTATTATAGAGATATTCCCCTGCAAGTTTCATAAGTTGATCGGCAGTTAAATATGTATGTCCGCTGTCTGATGCCTGAGATAGCAGGATATAATCGATCAATGCTTTTATCCGTTTTTGTGAATATTTATCTATACCGATTGACAATGCAATCTTATCGCAGGTTTTGAATCCTATCCCGCGTACTTCAGTCAGAATATACGGGTTTTTACCGATCAGGCCGACAGCTTCGTTGTCGCTGTTTTTGAAATGATTATAGATGCGAAGTATCATATTGCTTGTAAGGTTGCCGCCCCTTACGGCAAAGAAATCGGACAATGATTTCATCTGCTTATATTTATTCCAGGACTGTGTGATTTTCAGAAGTTTCTTTTCTTTGATACCTTTGAACTTGAGAAGTTCATCGGAGTTGTTATCGAGAATATCGATTAGATTGTTTTCACCATAGGCATCTATCAGTTTCTGCGACAATGATGCGCCCAGTCCTTTGACGATATTGGTGAGAAAGAAGAACAGGCCGCTGTTGTCGAGTTTGATTTGAGTAAAGCTGAACTGCCAGCCGTACTTCTTGTTTTTGACCCACTTGCCGGTTATGCTGCAAGTCAGTCCTTTGACCTTTTCTGCGCCTATCATAGCGCAATCGGGGAATACACCTACAGCAGTAACAGCATTATCATCATAGTTGGTAGCGGTATTTAAACGAATAATTGCAAAAGAAGTCTCTTTGTTGAAATAGGTAATTCTTTTGATTTCACCACTAATAGTCTTTGAGCTGTTGTCTATAGTTGTATCGTTATTTATGAAGGCCTCCTGCTGCTTTCAGAGAGAGGGTTAGCCCCTCCCCCCTCCTGCCAAAACGGATCGTCGTTACTTGCCGGCTTTGGCATTCATGTCCTCTTTGAACCTGCCATAAACATAAATAAAGTATCATAGCATAAAAATCAAGGAGTTGATACTATGACACAAAATCTATTTCAAACAACGCTAAATATAATTAAGCCATAATATAATATGTAAAAGATGCTCACTTTGGCAGTGAGAATCTAAAGTTGGACATTATCATAGATTTTAAACGAGGAGCCTGTAAACCTCTTACACTTCTGTATACAAACAGTTAAGGTAAATGCTAAACTTGTCTAAGGAGGTAATAAAGGCTATGGAAAAAGAAGAATGTATTCCGGAAAATTCAAGTCGGATGCAGTGTCGCTGACACTGAAGAATGAAAAAACAGTGAAAGAGACAGCAGAGGATCTGGATATTCCATATTCAATACTGTGTAAATGGAGAACCCAATACAATAAATACGGAGAAGATGCATTTCCGGGCAGCAAATATAAAAGAAAGCGAGAAAGATTTTAAAGCTCTTGAAAGAGAATTGAGGATAGTCAAACAGGAGCGTGATATATTAAAAAAAGCTTTGGCCGGCTTCTCAAAACATCCGGACAGAAGTATGAGTTTATGAAAGATTTTAAAGAAGAGTTCTCTATTGAGAGGATGGCCAAACTATTGGGAGCAAAACGAGAAAGCTATTATAAATGGTTATCAAGAGGAGTAAGCAAAAAAGAAAAAAATGGATTCTTACTTAAAGAGACCCCTGCACAGTAAACAGGTTCACAGAAGTCAAATAAAGGGTAAGATTTAGAAATTAAAATTTGAGGTACTAACCGGTTAGTTAAGGGCACTTCTGTTAATCCGTAAATTTTTCCTCCATAGATTACAGTAATGACAGAACTGTGTTCTGCTATAACCTGCCGAATTCTGCTGTTTATACTCTTTCCACAAAAGCTGCAGTGTAACGCCTTTCATCTTCAGACTTCTCTTTCATATCATCATAAGAGATAGAAGCTGCTTCTATCCTCTCTATATATTTTTCTACGGTTGTGGGTGATATGTTGGCTGCTTTTGCAATCTGCCTGTTACTTAAATTCTTTTTCTTTAATCTCAATATTTCTTTAATCTGTCTTAAGGTTAGCCTCCCCTTTTTTCTTCTTTTTCACATTCCCCTCCTACCATTTTTTAAGGAGAGGATATCAAAGAAAGGATTAAAGAAAAACAAAAATCACACAAAAAAACAATAACGGAAAAGTCGTAAAAAGTGTCCAGCTAAAGCCGTAAAAAGTGTCCACTTAATTCCGTTATTGGTGTCCAGTTGAATGCGGAATATACGCCATTATGAACCTGTAGCAAATATGCTCGCCGGTATGCAGTACCAGATGGGCAGGACAGTTGAACAACGTACTCATTGACGGCATTGAGCGCACGGTTTATTTTCTTGTCTTTATACTTTCTTGTTCCCGTCTGATGCATGTATGCGTATTCCTTAAGCCATCTTCTTTTTTCTTCGTCAAAAATGCCCTCAAATATCTCTTTTTTGGAGCTTTTACGATAGCAATTCGTTGATACATAAGACTTCTTATTTCTCGGTTCTAAATATAGTGCCTGCCGGATTATTCAGAACTTGACGCCTGCCTTATGTTGATGTATGATCTCAACTATCGGCACAACTCAAGAAGCGTGAAAAGCTGTTGCGTTTCCAAAAGGAATGATATCCCGTCCCGGGCTATGGCAGCAGACAATATGTGAATGTTTGGATTAATTCCATAATCCTTGCTGCCTATCAAAATATCATTAAGGGAATGGAGTAAAAATTTGTAGTGCCAACAGCAACCTCTAATTAGGATTAGGATATTGGCAGATAAGGGTTATCCTGAATATAATAACAAAGATGAGATAAGGCTGGCATTGGAGCATGCGCTAAAGCACACTTCTTGGAGTGGACTCATATATTGCAAGAAGAAGTTAATTAAACTAAAAAAAAGGGGGTTATAAAAATGGACAATACAATTAAAAAGACAGAATCTGCTTATGATTATCAATTATTGATTAAACATCTTTTAAATACGCCATTAACGATGTTTCCTGAAAGGGAGATAGTTTACAGGGATATTAAACGTTATACATATAGAGATTTTTACAAGAGAATTCACAAGCTTGCGAACGGCCTCAAGAAATTGGGAGTGCTTCCCGGATCTACTGTTGGAGTAATGGATTGGGATAGTCACAGATATCTTGAATTATATTTCGCCGTTCCAATGATGGGAGCTGTGCTGCATACTGTCAATGTACGCTTAACACCAAAACAAACACTATATACGATAAATCATGCAGAAGATGATGTGCTTATAATTAATAAAGATTTTTTGCCCATACTTAATGCTATACAGGGAGATATCAAAACAGTTAAAAGAAAGATATTAATTACAGATGACGATAAAACAGATATAAAATCCACCTTTGATGCAGAATATGAAACTTTGGTAGATGAATCTGAGGACTATTATGATTTTCCGGATTTAGATGAAAATACAAGGGCAACAACATTTTATACAAGCGGAACAACCGGCAATCCGAAGGGTGTTTATTTCAGCCACAGGCAACTTGTTCTGCATACTATGGGACTGATAAGCGGTGTAACCGTTTATGATACAAATGGCAGAATAGGATCAAATGATGTTTATATGCCGCTTACTCCAATGTTCCATGTTCACGCATGGGGTATACCATATTTCTCTACAGCTCTCGGTTTAAAACAGGTTTATCCCGGTAAATATGAACCGGCCATGATATTGAACCTTATAAAGAAAGAGAATGTAACATTTTCCCATTGCGTTCCAACTATATTGCAAATGGTTTTAACATATCCTGAAGCTAAAAATGTCGATCTTTCTAAATGGAAGGTTGTGATCGGCGGCGCTGCACTTACAAAAAATCTGTGCGGAATGGGTTTAGAAAGAGGCATTGATGTATACACAGGCTATGGCCTGTCTGAAACATGTCCCGTTTTGACGCTTGCACACCTAAAACCTTATATGCACAAATATACAAAAGATCAACAAATTGCCATGAGATGCAAAACAGGTTTACCTATAATGCTTGTTGATGTTGAGATAATGAATTTGAATGGAAAAATGCTTCCGCACGATGGCAAAAGTGTAGGAGAAATAGTTGTCAGAGCGCCATGGCTCACAATGGGATATTTCAAAGAGAAAGAAAAGTCTGAGGAACTATGGCGTGATGGATGGATGCATACGGGAGATGTGGGGTATATAGATCAAGAGGGATATTTACAAATAACGGATAGAATAAAAGATGTTGTAAAAAGCGGCGGTGAATGGATATCCACACTCCAGCTTGAAGATATTTTAACCGGTCATGAAAGTGTGAACGAGGCTATGGTTATAGGCATTCCGGACGAAAAGTGGGGTGAAAGACCATTAGCTGTTGTAGTATTGAAAGATCAGTATAAGGATAAAGTTACTCAAGAGAATCTGAAAGATTTTTTTATAAAATTTGTAGAAGATGGAACCATATCAAAATGGGCTATACCGGATAAAATAGAAATCACCGATTCACTGCCTAAAACAAGCACGGGAAAGTTAGATAAGAAAGCTATAAAAGACAAATACAGGATCGAAGCCTAAGCATTGGGACAGTGTCTCAACATTAAAATTGAGTTATGTCAGATGTGAAGAGCCTGTTGAAAAATACCATTGCAATGAGACTGCTTCGGCCTTCGGCCTCGCAGTGACAGAAGGAAAAAGTCATTGCGAGTGCGCTTCCATTTGTCATTGCGAGCGAAGCGAAGCAATCTCGTCTTTGGTTATTGCTTCACTGACACATCTCACAGATTACAGACACAAATTGAGACTGCTTCGGCCTTCGGCCTCGCAGTGACAGAAGGAAAAAGTCATTGCGAGTGCGCTTCCATTTGTCATTGCGAGCGAAGCGAAGCAATCTCGTCTTTGGTTATTGCTTCACTGACACATCTC
>CAJVYT010000073.1 GCA_913009765.1 uncultured candidate division Zixibacteria bacterium | reverse complement strand
TTCTTTTTTATTATTTCTATTTTTTTTTTTTTTCTTTTATGTTTTTGTTTTTTTTTTCAAGCAGAAGACGGCATACGAGATATATCAGTGTGACTGGAGTTCAGACGTGTGCTCTTCCGATCTCAATCAACTGCAAAGTATGCTCAAAACATCTTTGCCCCATCAGCTTCAATAATATCTACTACTATTATAATCTGCTGATTTTGTTAACTTTCTAAACAACTTAAAATCTCTTGACCTCACCTTTTATAGGATTGTTGAAAAACTTCTTATGTAAAAGCATACTTTGACCCCTCTTAGGCGGGCTGTATGATAAATTGTATGCTGTTGTTTTTCAAGTTACCGGCAGTTTGCTTAGCTGGAAAGTGTCTTGAAAGACATATTGAACTTTTACAACAAATCTGATAAAGTGGATCTAATTTTAAATTTAACTTATGGAGAATTGTAGATGAAAAGACACCTACACCTTTTACTGCCCTTTTTATTATTGCTTATGACGACTTTTTCAAATATCAAAGCTGGAGAACGTTGGAATAATAGCTTTGATACTTCTAAAGTTATTACATCTGATGCTTCGTTGTCTGTAATGACGATTGATATAATAGTTGATTTAGTTTCTGTACATAACCCATCGTTAAAGTCGTATGTGTATAAAAGAGAAGCAGCTGTTAATCAATTAAAACAAGCCGGGCTTTGGCAGAATCCTGAACTTTCAACCGAATTTGAAGAAGTAGGTTGGGATGCCCCCGGTTTTAGTGAATCAGAAATATCGATTTCTTTATCACAAGAGTTTGAGATATTCGGTCAGAGAAATGCTCGAAAGAATGTGGCATTAGCTGGAATTGAATTAACCAAATTTGAAACCATGGTCGAGGCATTTGATCTTTACTTAGAAGTGAAAAGAAGATTTTTTAAACTTTTTTATACTCAAAATAAGATATTATTGGCTGATTCATCGGTATTACTTGCTGAAAATATTGTAAAGAGCATTGAATTCAGAATGAACCGGGGGGCAGCGTTGCATTCTGAGTTTCTTCTTGCCCAACTTGAACTGCAGCGTTTAGAACTTGATTATCAGAAAGTACAACAAGAGCTGCGTAGTTCTCAAATTGAACTGGCGGCTTTATGGAACAGTAAAAAAACAGATATAACAGTTAGTTCTGCCAATGAGCCAAACTTACAAAGTGCTTTAGATAGATTACAAAAAATAACCAGTCAGCTGGATTCAACAAGGTATGTTCAGCAACTGAGCTATGATATTAAAAAAGTGCGGGCAGAGAAACAACTTGTCTCCAAAGAAGCAAAGCCTAATGTAACTTTTAGCGGCGGGTTTAAACGGATTAAAGTTAACAACTCTAACTCGTTTCTTTTTGGCATATCAGTTCCTTTACCTCTCTTCAATAAAAATCAAGGTGATAGGGCATCTCTCCAAGCATCAATTCGGTCAAAAGAATATGAACAGGAAAAAACTCGTATAGAAACGAAAGCTTACATTAATTCTTCGATTTCACAATTAACAGAATTGATAAATCAGCACATGACATTAGATACATTACTTTTGCCGACAGCTGAAAATGCTTACAACACAATTCAGAAAACATATTCTCTTGGTCGAATTCCCTATACGAGTTTTCTGGAAGCTGAACGTTCATTGATTGATTTACGATTTGAACACAACGATATGCTTTTTGCTATTTATGAACAGTTGTTAGCAATTGAACAAATTAGCGGCATAAGAATATACCAATAATACTATTAAAGGAAAAAGAAATGAAATTATTACTTATTTATATCTGCATCTTTCTTCTAACTATGACTCCGGTTGCTTTATTTGCCGAAGGAGAACATGATAATGTTAATCAATCAGAACAAACTGCAGATACAAAACATAATGATGGAGATGAGGATCATGGAGAGGTTGTACAACTTACTCCATCAGAGTTGGATGAGTTTGAAATTGAACTTTCTACCGCTTCATCTGGGATTTTTCGTAAAGAAATTGTTGTCCCCGGTGAAGTAGCTGTCAACTATGACAAACTTGCCCATATCGCTCCGAGATTTCCTGGTGTGGTAAAAAAGGTTAATAAACATTTAGGTGAAAAAGTAAAAACCGGTGATGTTTTGGCAGTTATAGAGAGTAATGAGGGATTGGTGCCTTATGAAATAAAATCACTTTCGGATGGGGTTGTTATTGAAAAGCATATAACCATTGGAGAAGTAAGTACCGAAGATGTTTCTGCTTTTGTTATTACTGACTTAGATACTGTTTGGGTTAACTTTTCTATTTATCAAATGCACTTACCCTACGTAAAAGTGGGACAGAAGATGATTATTTCATCCGGAAAGGAATATAAAGAAGCGACTGGAGTAATCTCTTACCTATCACCTATTGTTGATGAACATACAAGAACTGCTACTGCTCGAGTTGTAATTCCTAATTTGAACAGAGATTGGAGACCTGGATTATTTGTGGAAGGTAGAATAGTAATAGACGAGGAATTGGTATCACTTCTTGTCCCAAAATCTTCATTACAGAAATTTGAGGGTAATGATGTGATATTCGTTAGCACTCCTAAAGGCTTTAAACCGGTGAAAGTAAAAATAGGGCGTGTAAATAAAAATTCGGCTGAAATACTTTCCGGTTTGGTTGTCGGACAGAAATATGCCAGCAAAGGTGCATTCACTATTAAGGCTGAACTTAAAAAAAGTTCGTTAAGCGACAGCCATTAAGAGCGGAAAGAAAATAAAATGATAGATAAAATTATAAAGCTCTCTTTAAGGAATCGTCTACTCTTTTTGGTGTTTGGTCTTATGATTATGGCTGGGGGATTATTCAGCTATAATCAATTACCGGTAGATGCGTTTCCTGATGTTTCCCCTAATCTTGTACAGGTATTTACAATTACCGAAGGGTTAGCTCCTGAGGAAATTGAACAGTATATTACTTATCCGGTGGAAGCTGCAATGAATGGATTACCGGGGATATCTAAAATACGCTCAATTTCAAATTTTGGACTTTCAGTTGTAAATGTATATTTCAAGGATGAAGTGGATATCTATTTTGCCCGTAGACTTGTTGATGAACGTTTACAAGAGGCTCGCGAACAAATCCCTGAGGGATTTGGCGAACCGTCAATGGGTCCAATATCAACCGGAATGGGTTTGATACTATTCTATTATCTTGAAGATGAGACAGGTACTTATAGTTTAGAAGAATTAAGAAGTATTCAGGATTGGCTGGTTAAGTTCAACCTGCAGACTGTTCCCGGTGTAACAGAAGTTTTGGGGATTGGCGGGTATGAGAAACAGTTTCAAATTAATATCAACCCTGAAGGACTTCTTCGCTATAATATATCTTTGTCAGATATTATAGAGAAGATACGTGCAAATAATCTAAACGTCGGGGCACAGTTTATTGAACGTGATGCTGAAGAACTTATAGTGCGTTCAGTCGGACTTGCTTATACGATAGAAGATCTTGAAAATATTGTAATTAAATCTGAAAATGGTACTCCTATCTTTTTGAGTCAGATAGCTGATATTGAAATAGGTGGAGCCATACGTCGAGGTGTTCAAACCTATAACGGTATTAGTGAAGTTGTTTCAGGAATGGTTGTAAAACTGTTTGGTGCAAACTCTTCAACCGTTATTGAGGCAGTGGAATCCAAAATGGTGGAGATTAACAAACTTCTTCCTGAAGGAATCAAACTCGTTCCATATTACGAGCAGAAAACTCTTGTTGCCGCTTGTGTTAAAACCGTAACAAATGCTCTTCTTGAGGGTATGATTCTTGTTATTATAATTCTCGTGATCTTTTTAGGAAGTTTTCGACCAAGCCTCGTAGCAGCAATTTCAATTCCATTTTCAGTTCTTTTTGCTTTTATAGGGATGAAGCAGTTTGGTATCTCTGCCAATTTAATGTCTTTTGGTGGTTTAGCAATTGCGATCGGTATGCTTGTTGATGGTGCTGTAGTCATGGTTGAAAATACTGAAAGACTACTGCATAGCTCTGACCCATCCGAATCCCGCATTCACATTGTTGCTCGTGCCTGTAAAGAAGTGGGAAGACCGATTGTTTTTGCAATATTCATTATTATTGTTGTATTTCTTCCCCTGTTTACTCTTTCGGGAGTGGAGGGGAAAACTTTCAAGCCGTTAGCATATACAGTAGCTTTAGCTATGTTGGGATCTTTGTTGTTTGCCCTGTTTATTGTTCCGGCTCTTTCTTCGCTTTTTATGCGGCGTCCAAAAAATCTGCAACATACATCAAATGATAATAATTCTGAAACAGGTGAAAAAGGACTTATCAGATGGCTGCTCATTCCATATAGACCGATATTGAAATTCTTAATAGCTCGACGTTTTGTTGCCCTTATTATTGCTTTTTCGTTAATAGTGGTAGGGGCTTTTATTTACCCTAAATTAGGTTCTGAATTTACACCTACTCTTCAGGAAGGTACTCTAGTGCTTCGAATGACGATGTCGCCATCTATTGCATTAACAGAGAGTACACGTATAACTCAGATTGTCGAGCGGCGGTTAATGAAGATTGATGATATAACAGGAGTTGTTACTCGGATTGGACGAGGAGAAGTTGGAGCTCATACAGATCCTGTCAATAGTGCTGAGATGTATATTCTGCTCAAACCAAGAGATGAATGGAAATCTGCCAATTCGCAGGAAGAACTGCAAACATACATTCGCAATCAAATAGGTAATATTCCGGGTGTTTTGACCAATTTTACACAACCTATTCAAATGACAGTTGATGAACTTTTGGAGGGAGTGCGAGCAGAACTGGCTATAAAAATATTCGGTGATAACTTGGATTCGCTAAAAATTAAAGCCGATGAAATAGCACAGGTTCTTGGTCAAGTTTCCGGTGCTGCTGATGTGCAACCTGATCAAATTTCGGGAACTCCGCAACTGCTTATGAAAATAAACCGACAGGCAATTGCTCGTTATGGAATCAATGTTGCCGATGTGCAAGAAGTAATTCAAGCTGCTGTAGGTGGTGAAATTGCAGGACAGATATTTGAAGGAGTCAAACGTTTTGATATTCTTGTTCGATATAATGAATCGTTTCGCAGTACTCCTGAAGAAATTGGACAAATTTTGGTTCAATCGCATGATGATATTTGGATTCCGCTGCATGAACTGGCAACTATAGAAGAGATTGTAGGACCAAGACAGATTACTCGTGAAAATAATCAACGGTTTATTACAATTCAGTGTAATGTTAACGGTCGTGATATAACATCATTTGTTAAAGATGCCAAAAAAGCGATAGCACAGAATGTTGAATTGCCGACAGGTTATTACACTACTTGGGGTGGACAGTTCCGACTTCAGCAGGAAGCAAACAAAAGGTTGGCAATAGTAATTCCAATTACTCTACTGTTTGTCTTTTTCCTATTGTTCTCAAGTTTTAATTCACTTAAGAATTCTCTTTTAATATTACTGAATCTTCCTCTTGCATTAGTAGGTGGTATTGTTGGGCTTTGGTTAACCGGACAGAATTTGTCAGTTCCTGCCTCGGTTGGTTTTATAGCTTTATTCGGTATCGCACTTTTGAATGGAATTGTTCTCGTAACATATTTTAATCAGTTAGTGAGGGAAGGATACTCAGTAGAAGAGGCATCAATGAGAGGGGCTTGTTTAAGGCTGCGACCTGTGCTTATAACAGCTCTTGCAGCAGCACTCGGTATGATTCCGCTTCTCTTTTCCAGTGGAATAGGCAGTGAAGTGCAACGTCCATTAGCAACAGTAGTAGTAGGTGGATTAATCACATCGACAATTTTAACATTATTGGTACTGCCTGCAATTTATAAATGGTTTACAGATGCTCCAGCAAAAGCTGTAATATCAATAAATGAGGAAAAAGAATAATGAAAAAAATCAAAGCTTATATTAAGTCGCATCGTTTGTCAGAAGTTACACTCGCACTGCATAAAGTGGAGAATCTAACAGGGATGAGTGTTACTGAGGTCAAAGGTTTTGGCAGAGAGTGTGTATCGGACGATCATCAGCATCATAACGATGATCCCGGTGATTTTTTAATGATATCAAAAATTGAAATTTTTTGTACCGATGCCATGGTCGACAGTCTCATAAATACTATCGAAAAAGCTGCTCATACCGGTTTATGTGGAGACGGTAAGATTTATGTCTTAAATGTCGAACAAGCTATTCGCATTAGTACCGGAGAACGCGGAGAAATAGCGGTGTGAGAATTTCTGTCTTATGAACAAAAGCTTTAAAATTGAAATGGCTCCAAGTATATATTTTATACGGAGCCATTTTTTGTCTGTTGTTATTTTCTAAAGTAAAAGGCTATTTATAATGGTTTTAAGATGTAAATATAGAGTTAGTAAAGATGACCTGTGCTTGAGAAAGGAGAAGTGTTTACGGGATACGGGATAATAGAAAAATAGCTTTTTCAATTAAATGATGATAAAAAGCTAACAATTCTCTTATTCAGAAAAAGTAAATATGTATCTGTTATAAATTAGTTCTTGACATAATAGCTCTTTTATGTATATTTGAAAAAGCATATATAAATATGCGTTCATTTCAAAAATGAGATTTTTGTTATCGATCCTACTGTTCACGTAAGAATTAATATCTGTAAAAATTTATTATAAAGTTGTGTTCATTGATTATGAACTCAAATGTTGTGACTTTTTCGATGTAAACCGCACTTAGATTTAGAGTTATGTAGGTTAATATATAATAGTGCTTTTACTAAATCGGTTAATTTATGTCTTCTTTTGTCGATAATTGTAAGATGTAATAAAGAGGAGAATTTAATGAAACAAAAAAAGATGTTTCTGTTTTTAATTTTATTGTTTTTCATTGGTCTTGTTCCGGGCAGTATTTTCGCTGCCGATATTGTTGGTACCGTGACAGATAGTGACACCGGACTCCCAATTCCAAATGTTATTATTAAAATTATAGAAACCGGTGATAGCACGATGACAGATGTTAACGGGAATTATTTTATTCCGAATGTTGTTAACGGGTCATATACGTTATTAGCCGGTTCTGTCAATTATACCCCGTTAATTTTTACGAAAACTATTGGTTCATGCTGTACTTTGCGAGGTGATGTTAATGCTTCCGGTTCTATCAATGTTTCTGATTTGGTATATCTTGTTGCTTATAGTTTCCAAAGCGGACCTGCACCGGCATGTGAAGATGAAGGTGATATTAACGGCTCCGGTTCTATCAATGTTTCTGATTTGGTATATCTTGTTGCTTATAGTTTCCAAAGTGGATCAGCACCGGCACCGTGTTTATAAAATTATTATGTACATTAAAAAAATGGAGATTGTAAAAAATGAATTATAAAAAATATATTTTTACTTTAGTTGTTTTGTTTTCTGTTATTTCGGTTGGTAAGGCTGATACGACTTATGTGAATGTTGATTTAGTTCCTTATGGAACATTTACCGGTAATATTCAAACCGGCGGAACTGATCATTCCGGTATATTTATTTCCGTTTCGGGAACTAATATCGTAGGTGTGACCGATGCGTCCGGTGATTATACAATCATAGGAGTTCCAATTGGAGTATACAGTTTAATAGCCACAAAATGCGGATATGTAAGTGAGGCGATTACAAATCAATTTATCGCATCAGCTGGTCAAGTAAACGTTGTTCCTTCAATAGTTTTAACAGCAAACAATAGTACTGAGGCACAACTTTTTGGTGATGCTATGACTTCTTATACTTATGATGATTTTAACTCAGCGATTGCACAATTAAAATCGTTACTTAGTTCAGCACCATCCGGTGCTTATGCACCACTTGCCAGATATCGTTTAGGGTTATCTTACGCGAATATAGATATGTTAGATTCTGCGATTGCAAACTTTACATTATGTATCACAGATTTTCCTGCTGATTCTATTGTTCCTATTGCTTATTACAGTCGAGGTATTTATAAAGAAAACCAAAATGATTTGAATGGTGCTTTAAGTGATTATCAATTTGTAACAGCAAATTTCCCTGCAAGTACGATAGCCAGTAGAGCACAATATCGAATTGGACGTACTTATGAGGCTCTTGGAAATACTGCTTCAGCTATTACTGCTTATCAATTAGTAGAGACAAATTATCCAGCATCACCCGATATCACGCCTGCTATTTATAATGCGGGATGGCTGTATTATACAGATGATAATTATGGTTCAGCTATTGTTGAATTTAATAATCTCTTAAATAATTATGCTGCTTCAACAGAAGCTGCCAAGGCGAGCTATTACAAAGGTATGAGTTATTATAATCAGGAAAATTTTGCTCAAGCTCTTGCCGAGTTTAATAACAGTATTACAAGTTATCCGTCTGGTGATAAACTTACTGACTCATGGTACTACCGTTCTCAATGTAAATATAAATTAGAAGCATACACATATTTGGATGCTAAAGCAGATTATCAATATATTGTTACAAACTTTCCAAATTCAAGCCGTGAGGCACATGCAAGATATTATTTGGGTTCCTGTGAATACAATTTAGATAACTATACCGCTGCTATTTCACTGTATCAGGACTATTTAGCAAATGAGCCAAATAACGATTGGGTTCCTCAAGCAGTATATAAAATTGCATCGACATATTATGCCAACGGTGACTATTCTCTTGCATTGGCTCAATACACAACTTTCTATAACACATATCCCAACAATAAAGATGCCGGTGATGCTCATTACTGGGCGGGAAAATGTTATGAGAAACTTTTGGATGACGTTTCGGCTCATGATGAATATTGTACGGTGATTACTCAGTATCCAAATTGTTCAAAATACCCTAATGCAGTAGTTAGAAGAGATACTATAGGATTGGCTACATGTCCGTAAGTCGCTTGAAAGCATCAAAGGTTTTAATAGGTGTTCTGCCGGCACTGCTAATTTTTGTTGCGTCGGCAGTTGCCATGTACAAGATAAAATATCTTGGATATAATCTTGAAGCGGTAACTCAATCGGAGAGTTACCACTTGGAGATGGTTATGGAATTAGATGGTCATAGTTCTCCGGTAGAGGTTAGTATTGCACTTCCCAAAAACTTGCCCAATCAGACTGTTAAAGATGAGGCGTTTGGTTCTGACGATTTAAAATTTAGTTTTGAAAAAAACAGATTAAATCGCCGCGGAAAATGGCAGTCATCTTCTGTTGACGGTAAACGTCAGCTAAACTATACGGCTACGATTCTAACTAAGAATATTAAGTATATTATTGACTCAACAATATTGCCGACGAATCAGGTACCAAAAAGTGCGGCATTTTATTTATTACCGGACAGCATGATTCAATCGGAAAATCCGGAAATAAAGGATTTGGCTGATTCGTTACATTTATCAAGCGACAGTTCTATTTTATATAATAGTAGAATTATTTATGATTTTGCTACCTATGGCATGAATTATGTAAGATATTCCGGTACTATTGATGCCTTAACTGCTTATCGTCTTAATGAAGCATCTTGTGGTGGTAAGTCCCGTATTATGGCGGCACTTGCCAGATACTTGGGCATACCTGCCAGATTAGTCGGTGGAAAGATTTTATCTTCCGGTCAGTCAAAAGCGACACATATTTGGGTTGAGTTTTATATCGGTAACTACTGGGTGCCGTTTTGTCCGACAAATGAATATTTTGCCGAGATTCCTTCTAATTATTTGATACTGTATTATGGTGAAATTTCATTTATTACACACACGAAAGATATAAATTTTAAATATTATTTTAATCTCAAAAAACGACTAACTTCAACTGTTGCCGGTCTTAACAAATTGAAAAAGAACCCTCTTGATATTTTAAATATTTGGGCTACCTTTAAAAAAGTTGCTATTTCATTAGAACTGTTAAAAATTATTATTATGCTGCCAATCGGTGTTTTAGCAGTTGTTTTCTTTAGAAATATTGTCGGGCTTGAAACCTTTGGAACTTTTATGCCGGCACTTATAGCTATCGGGTTTAGAGATACCGGTCTATCGAGCGGTATACTGTTATTTGCACTCATAATGGGTTTTGGGTCTGTGATGAGAGTAATTTTGGAGAGGCTGCATCTATTGCATACTCCCCGTTTGGCTATTTTACTTTCTACTGTTGTTTTGTTTAATCTCGGATTGACCGCAGTGGGAGTATCTTTAGGGTTTCTCAACTTTGCCCGTGTTGCTCTATTTCCGATGATTATTCTGACATTGACTGTTGAACGTCTTTCTATTATAACGGAGGAATCCGGTATTTGGAATGCTTTACGTATTGCTTTTTTGACTCTGATTGTTGCATCATCGTCTTATGCAATTATGTCATCCAGATTTTTACAATCAATCGTAATTACTTTTCCTGAAACAATTTTAGTTGTGATTGCAATCTATATTTATATAGGTCGATACAGTGGATTTAGGCTGATTGAATTTACTCGTTTTAAACATCTGTTAGTAAGGTCCTGATAATGGCTTTTTTAGACATATTCAAAATGCTTCCGTCACGAAAAGGGATTGTTGGTATAAATAAACGAAACCTTGATTTAATTTATACTCATAATAAGCGAACATATTTTCCCAATGTTGACAACAAACTACTCTGTAAAAAAATATTGCAGGAACATAATATCCCGGTACCAAAGACATTGTATGTGGTTGATTCTCCAAAAGTTCTTAAAGGGTGGGAAAATGAGCTTTCTTCTTTAGATAATTTTGTTATTAAACCAAATCGTGGATTTGGAGGAAATGGTATAAAACTTATAAAGAGGGTAGAAGATACCTTTTATAGTTCGGGAGAAGAAATTAGCAAAGATGATATTACTTTCCATCTTCAGCAGATTTATAATGGTGCTTTTTCAATAGACAATACTTCTGATACAGCATATTTTGAAGAGACTATAACTAATCATCCGGAACTTTCTCAATTTACATTAGAAGGGCAGGATGGTATTACAGATATTCGGATAATATATCAAGACAATATTCCGGTTATGGCAATGCTGAGAGCTCCTACTGAAGAATCGGATGGTAAAGCTAATTTACATCAGGGTGGTATTGGAATCGGAATTGATTTACAAACTTCTATGACTACTAATGGATGTCATAAGAATAATTTTATAACGCATCACCCTGACAACAAGATAGAACTCAAGGGACACGAAGTTCCATTTTTTCAAGATATGTTAGAGTTTGGTGCAAGGATAAGCGATATTGTAAACTTAGGCTATATAGGAGTCGACTTTGTGTGTGATGTCGCACACGGGGCAATGGTTTTGGAAGTAAACGCCCGTCCGGGTTTAAATATTCAATTGGCTAATCAAGATGGTTTGGGAACTAAAATTCAATGAGATATTATATTTTAAATATTGCTGCATGGATAGCAGCTATTTCTGTTATTGTTTTTGCTGTCATAACATCCGGTTCTTATAAAGATACTCGAATTGAGGTAATTCAGGTGAGTAATAAGTCGTCTGAAGATTTGTCGGCAGAAGTGCAAAGCAAACAGAAAAATTCGGAAAAATCTATACCGGATGAAGCCGATAAAATTCTTTTTACAAACGATAAAACTGACAGCTCAATATATTTCAGCTCAATTCCTGAAGCGGTTAAGCTAAACGATTCATCTTTACTGTTTTTTGAATCACAAAATTATAATACAGCAATTAATCTTCTTACCAAAGCTCTCAAACTTGATTCAACTTATGCCCGGGCTTATTACAATTTGGGTGTTGCCAATCACAGATTAAACAAACTTGGCAACGCTATTAAGTTTTATAAAAAAGCATTTACGTTACGTCCTTATTATTACGAACCGGTATATAATTTAGGTGTTTTATATAGCTCAATTGATAAATATAATGATGCAATTGAATGGTTCACAAGAGCTTCAGAAATAAAAGGTAACCGCACCTCAGCATCGGCACATTACAACTTAGGGATATTATACAAAAAAACAAATGACCTTGTAAAATCAGAAGCAAGTTATCGAGAGGCACTACGCTTGAGACCAAACTATGTTGAAGCAAGGTTTAATCTCGCACTTTTGAAAATTGATCAAGGGGATTGTAAAACTGCTGTGCAGGAGCTTGAAAAAAGTAAAAATCTCGGATTTAAAAAAGCAAAGCTTTATCGGAATCTTGGACTCTGTTACAGTAAACTTGGTAAGCTTGATAAAGCAGTTTTAGCGTATCAAAAAAGAGCTGAGCTTGAAAAAAATAATTCTGCCGCATGGTATAATTTGGCAATTTTATATAAAAAGATGGGTAAAAATGATGATGCGGTCAAATCATATTTGCAATGTCTTAAGGCAGACAGTTCACATTATCAAGCAAGCTATAACTTAGCTTCATTGTACTATAAGGAAAACAAAAAAGACAGTGCTTTATTTTATTATCAACAGGCAACAAAAGCAAACAGAAGCTATTCAAAAGCGTACTATAATATTGCTATCATACTTTATGATAAGAATCTATATGATTCAGCAATAACGTATTATAACAAAGTTATAGATTTAGACCCTGAAAATATGAAAGCTCTTTATAATCTTGGATTAGCTTATAATAAATCAGGTCAAATAAGAAATGCTGCCGATGTTTATTCAAAGCTGATAGATAATGACCCTACCAATACAAAAGGACTGCACAACTTGGGTACAGCTTACTTAAAACTTAATATCTTGGATTCTGCTTTAATTTGTTTTAATAGGCTGGTGAATCTATCGCAGGATCCCAAAGCATTTTATAATCGAGCTAAAGTTTATAGTGAACTTGGAGATATAAATAAAGCCAAACAGGATTATGCAAAAGCAATTGAATTAAAGGCTGATTATGCAAAAGCTTATCATAATTTGGCTATTTTAGAAGAAAAATCAGAAAATTATACTAAAGCAGTCGATTTGCTTCTCAAGGCACTTGATTATGATGCCGATAGCTGGAAGACACATTGGAAATTAGGACAGGTTTTAGTTAAAATGAATCGTATTGATGAGGCGATGAACGAATATGCTCTTGCCGCTAATTATAACCCCGATTCTAAAAAATTCAAGGATGAGTATGATGAATTATTTAAGTAAACAAGGAGTTTATAATGAATAAAATTATTTTGTCAATATGTTTAAGTTTTATAATATCAGTATCTATAAATGCCTCTGATGATTTAATGGATATCGAACTAACATACGGCGGATTTTATGAGTCAAATCTATATCACTCTTATGCAGATTCCCTTGAAGCCGGTTCAATGTTAAATAATTTGAAAGTTGATGTTTCTAAGAATTTTAAGCAGTCAAAACAATGGAATCACAAATTTACTGTTTTTACCGATTTAGATTTGTATCAGATCGGAAGAGCACACGTCTGAACTCCAGTCACACTGATATATCTCGTATGCCGTCTTCTGCTTGAAAAAAAAAATTACTAATTACAATCTTCTTACTACTCAT
>CAJVYT010000072.1 GCA_913009765.1 uncultured candidate division Zixibacteria bacterium | reverse complement strand
AGCTCGATGTGTGATAGTGAACACGAGCATTGATTGTGTGTGCTGCGTGGTAGGGTACAACTTGGTCTTCAACCCGGATGTAACCAACGGTATCGTTAATGGTTTTTGTAAATGTTTATTTTTTTTTTTTTCAAGCAGAAGACGGCATACGAGATATATCAGTGTGACTGGAGTTCAGACGTGTGCTCTTCCGATCTTGATGACTATGTAAATCAAATTAAACAATTTGGGGCAAAACATCGCCGGAGTTCAAGATGGCTGAATGCATCTTCTTTTGAGATAGATGTTAATAATTTAGATAAAATTTCTGACCTGCCGTTTGTAAAATCTATCAAACCGATGCTTGGATTTAAAAAAGATTACTCTGATATATCGACAGCTGATGATATTCCGTCTGATAAAAATTTCCAATCTCCATTTTCAGCGGAAGTTTTAAACTACGGCTCATCTTTTACACAACTCCAACAGATTCAGGTTCCTGCAGTTCACCTCAAAGGCTACAGCGGTAATGGTGTGACACTTTGTTTGACTGACACCGGTTTTAGAAAATCACATGAGGCTTTTGCAGCTGCTTATGCTGACGGTCGGGTACTCTCTGAATATGATTTTGTATTTAATGATTCAAATACTGCCAATGAAGCCGAAGATTGGTCAAGTCAATGGGATCATGGAACACTGATTTGGTCTGTTTCTGCCGGAAAACTTGATGGACAAATTTACGGTCCTGCTTATAATGCTAATATCTTACTTGCCAAAACAGAGGATGTCCGCAGTGAAACACCGGTTGAAGAAGATAACTGGGTAGCCGCTCTTGAATGGGCTGATTCTTTGGGTGCTGATGTTATCTCGACATCTTTAGGATATACAGACTGGTATACCACTTCTGATTATGACGGTAATACTGCTACTATTACTCTTGCGGCAAACACCTGTGCTTCGCTCGGTATAGTGCTATGTAATGCAATGGGTAACGAAGGAGCTGGAACAACAACCTTAATTGCCCCGGCAGATGCTTTTGATATTCTTGCAATCGGAGCGGTTAATTCATCAGGTGACTTAGCCTCGTTTTCTTCCAGAGGACCTACTTTTGACGGACGCATAAAACCGGAAGTTTGTGCCATGGGTGTCTCTACATATAGTGCTTCATCATCGGGTGATAATAATTATACAACTGCCAGCGGAACATCTCTTTCGACTCCACTTGTTGCAGGTGCCACCTGTTTACTTATTGAAGCACGCCCTTTGTTTACACCTATACATATACGACAAGCTATTATGGAAACCGCTGACCGTGCTGATACACCTGACAATAATTATGGATGGGGAATTGTAAATATTGATGCTGCTTTAGGATGGGGTGCTGATATTTCCTCTGATATACAAACAGGTGATGCTCCTATGACAGTCAATTTTAACGGCTCATCTGCTTTAAATGTTACTTCATGGTCTTGGGATTTTGGTGACGGAAATACATCAACAGTTCAAAACCCATCTCACACCTATGCATCTACAGGTCTTTTTGATGTCAGCCTAACTATTGATACCGACGAAGGTGTTATTACAAATCTTCAAACAGGCTATGTCGCAGTTTTGGGAGATACTATGACTTTCTCAAGTGACTCAGTCTTTGCCGGTAATCAGGCTGTACTTTCTGTTTTATTAACAAATTCTCAACCTCTTTCTGAAATTAGAGTTCCATTTCAATTTTTTGACTCCCCGGCAATCGTTTTAGATTCTGTAACACTTGGTTCTCGTACAGCAGGTTTTGAAGAGATAGTACCTATTGCTCTTGATTCGTGGAATAATAAATATACATATAGATTACGTTCTGACATAGGCGGCGGTTCCCCTGATTTGCCGGGTGGAAGCGGAGAGATTATGCAAATTCATTTTACTATTGATGAATGGGAATTGGGAGGACTTTCTTATGAGGTTGACACAACATCCTTACCATTTTCTTTAGAACTTACTTCTCCTGCTATAGTATATGGACCGCATTTTCAAAAAGGCTCACTTAAAACGAAGAATATCATGCGAGGTGATTTAACGTATGATTTTGTTATTAATCTTTCGGATTTAGTGGCAATGATTAATTTTGCATTCGATTTTGGTGAACCTCTCCTCTCAAACCAAATGTATGATGTAAACGCTGATAAGAATATGAATGTCACAGATGTTGTGTACATGGTTTCCTACATGTTCCAAAACGGACCGCCACCGGTTAACCCATAATAAAATTTGATATTCATTTGTAATAACTCTATAAGTCGGGAGTCCTCTACTCCTGACTTTTTTATTTTACAGACAAGAAGATTCTGTTTCAAAAAATGAATGTCACTTCTGTTATGTCTGTCCTACCAAAAAATCTATATTATCTGTTCTACCAAGAGTGCATGGCTCGTCTAGGCGAGCCCTCGTCTGCCATGCATAATCTAAAAAAAACTGGTATGCCCGAATCCTGCGTCCGGGCTAACCCTCCATTCAGTCTTTGCGAGTCGAGTGAGTGATAACGAACGAGACGTGGCAATCTCAAGCTTAGTGCTTAACAAAAACATGAGATTGCTGCACTTCGACCGCTTTCGCGGATTCCGTTCGCAATGACTGGAAACAAGACTTTTTCAACAAGCTCTGCAATCCTATATCTTAAACTTACCGTTTTTATAAATAACTTTACCGTCGGCAGTGATTGTAGAATCTTTTTTCAAATCACAGACCATATCCCAATGCAAAGAACTTTTGTTGACCCCGCCTGATTCGGGAATTGATGCACCTACTGCAATATGACAGGTTCCGCCAATTTTTTCATCGAACAAGATGTTTTTTGAGAACCTTTGAATATCATAGTTTGTTCCAATAGCAAATTCACCGATAAATCTTGCACCTTTATCCATATTGAGCATATCGGTTAAGAATTTTTTATTTTTTGATGCGGACTCTTTGACAACTTTACCTTTTTTAAATTCCAAACGTACATCCTCTACCTCACGTCCGCCATATACCGCCGGATAAGTGTAACAAACAAATCCTTCTGCGGAATTTTCAATAGGTCCGGTAAAAATCTCACCATCGGGGAAATTTTCAGTCCCGGCACAGTTAATCCATTTCCGTCCTTTGACAGACATTTTCAAATCAGCATTTGGAGACTGTATATGAATATTTTTAAATCGGTTCATTATTTTAATAAGACGTGCCTGCTCTTTGGCAACTTTCAGCCAATGCTTAACCGGATATTTATCGTCAAGATGCCCCGCACCATAGACAAAATTTTCATAATCAGTCAATGACATCTCAGCATCCTGAGCATCGGCATGAGTTGGGAATAGTGTTCCTACCCAGTTGAGCGACTTGTCACCGATACGTTTAAAAAGTTTTGATATAATCGGCTTGCGGTACATCTGTACCTTTGCTTGTTTTTTTGAGTCGACACCCGAAAGATGTTTCGTGTTTGTAGAACCCCATATAGTCAGTAAGGCATCCATTTTATTGATTTCAAGTTTCATCATCGGTGAAACATATTTCATTTGATGCTCTTTGGCATATTTATAAAACAGTTCTTCCGCTTCGGGATTATTAACTTGAATATATGGATAGGCACCAACTTTGAGAGCTTCTTCATACGCTGCCAGCATTAATGGCAGAGCTACTGCCTGCCCCTGAATTTTAAAAAGTTGTCCTTTTTTGAGTTTGAGTGAATAGTTAATTAGTATTTTTGCGAGTTTTTGTACACGAGGATCCATTCTTTTTTCCCTTTTTAAGTTTTATGAATTTTTCTTTTCAATTTGCAATATCTTTTCTTTAAGTTTTAACCCTCCGGCATATCCGCCAAGACCATTAGATGCAACTACCCGATGGCACGGAATAATATACGGCATTTTGTTTTTGGCATTAGCCGAACCAATTGCTCTATATGCCTTTGGAGAACCAACTGCAACAGCTATCTGACCATACGTTTTCGTCTGACCATATTTTATTTTTAATACTTTGTTCAAAACTATTTTTTGAAATTGAGTGCCTTGAATGTCTAACGGTATCGAAAATTCTGAAAGATTACCTCTAAAGTATTTCTCTAACTGTACCGCAGTTTTTTTTAGAACAGAATTTTCTTTTATAAACAAGGCATTCGTAAAAAGTTCTTTTAGCACGACTTCAAATTCTTTTTTGCTTGTAGACGGCTGAGTTATAAGTGCTAAGCCTTTTTCGGTGGCGGCTAAATACAATTTCCCAATTTCTGTGTTGACGTAATAAGTAAATATATTAATCATTTGAATTTCCCGTCAAAAGAGGGACTAACTGTTTTATACTGTCGATAATATAATTTGGACTGCTTGCTTCTACCTCTTTTTTATTTCCATAAGGTGAATGTACTGCGATAACCGGAACCTGTATAGCTTGGGCGGCATGTATATCATTGATAGTGTCACCAACAACAATACTCTCTTCTTTGGAAGCATTAATCTTTTCCAATGTCAGGGCAAATATATCAGGGGCAGGTTTTACATGCTTTACCTCATCACCTCCGCTATACGCATCAAAATATTTTTCCCAACCAAATTTATCAACAACACCGCTGATATGCTTTCTGATTTTCGTTGATGCAATTGTCAGAGTATAACCTAAATCTTTCAACTGTTGTAAAACAGGTTCAACACCCGGAAGTACCACTGTAGAGGCAACTACTGTGTCGGCGGCTTTTACTTGAAAATGTGCATACAGCTCTTTGAGAGGTTTATCAGAAAAATGAGGATACATAACTGTTAGAGGAAAACCGATAAACGATTTTATTTTCTCAGGCGGCTGTATTGGCTCCCCCATTTGTGCCAGTGAATAATTCACTGCTTCAACGACTCCATCAGATGAATCGATTAAAGTTCCGTCTAAATCAAAAATAATAGTACGTATATGTTTCAAAAAACCTTCTCAACTTTCCCAATTATATCTTTAAAAGGTATTTCATATATTTTATCTATTGTTCCCAAATTCAAGGTTGCGACTAAAATAGAGTAAGCATTAACTTTCGTCAACCCAATATCACCCATTAAGACCAAATTCCCGGGCGGCAAATTTATATCAGGATTTCCGTTTATGACAACAACACCTTGTGCCATCTCAAACTCTTCTGTAGGAAGTGCCAACACAATTCCTACTTTCTTTTTGTTATTGATATCATTAAACCGGATTATCTCATATCTTTGGGGCAAATCTTTTAGCAGAGGTTTCTCCAAAAAGAAAATATCAACAATATATGCCAGCCTGTCAGCTTTTAATATATCGCCCTGAGCATACAGCGGGCTAAGATTATTATGTTCAACAACAAAATATTCAGGGAAATTACGAATCATAAAATTCAAAGGTGTTATTGGAGCAGCAACCTGAAATATTAGTCCGACTACAAGAAATATTATTGCTGTTTGACGTGTTCGGTGAGTTGTAGAGCTTTTTTGCTTAACAGTTTTTAATAAATCTACAAACGTAAAAAAATAAAAGATAATCGGCAGAGCCAGCATTGCGGCTATCACAAGTGTCGATATGTCAACAAAGAATGAAACGAAAAAGAGTATGATACCTATCAAAACAACGAGAAATACAAATATACCAAAGATATATTCTTTCCAAAAAATATGCCCTAACCCCGGCATAAGTAAGTTCATAAGTAAAGAGATAAATTTAGATTTTTCTAATCGCATAGACATAGTATACAGCTTCTGTTCAGAATGTGAACATTTTTTTTTATTTCTACTTTGTTCTTTTAAAAAAAACCGATACATTACATCAAGATGAATTGATTTTCATATAATATAACGAAGAAACAGGTAAAGAAGTTACATCTGCAGTCAAACGATTTCACAAACTATTTATTGACAACAGGTTACTATTTACCTTGATTCGGGCAATATATTTGCAACTGTACTTAATTATGATGCGTATAAGACATATAAAAATTAAGCCTGATTTTATCGGCTTTTTAGAATTGAAATATAATATCCTTTAACGGAGGAAATAGATGATTCGATTTTCAGTACAATTATTTGGTTTAACAGTCTTCGCCATTGCTTTAATATGGGTTGTGGGAACAGGTGAAGCTGTACAGACAGCAACTGCCGGTAATGAAATTTTATGGGCTGATACTACTCATTTTGATGTTTCAACACCTCCCTCTGAAAATAAGATAGAAAAAAAGAAAAACACTCGTGATTCATTTTTACGTGATGTCCGCAAACTAACCCAAACTGCTTATAATATTCGAAATCGTTATATGGAAGAAGTTGATACCGAAGAAATTATCAAAGCCGGTATTAAAGGGATGCTTTCAAATTTAGACCGATATTCGGTGCTGATGGAGCCGGTTGCCTATAACTCTCTTATGGAATCAACAGATGGTAAATATGAAGGTCTCGGCATGCAAATTGATGCCCGTGAAAATCATATTATTATTGTCTCCCCTATTGAAGGAACTCCGGCATACCGCAAAGGACTTCGTGCAGGTGATTCTATTTGGAAAATCAATGATAAATCAACTGATGGTATGTCTACTTCTGATGCCTCCAAACTGATGCGCGGTAAAGCCGGAACATCGGTTATGCTTACAATCAAACGGGCAGGCATTGATGATTTACTTGAATTTGATGTTGAACGAGCTGTTATTGCGTTAAAATCTGTGAACTATTCAGGTATTGTTCCTCAAACAAATATCGGTTATGTGCGTCTTTCTCGTTTTGCCAAAGAGACATCGCACGAACTTCGTGAAGCTATCAACGCTCTGAACGATAAAAATATTGACGGACTTATTTTTGACCTCCGTTCAAACGGCGGCGGTCTTTTGGATCAAGCAATCGAAACAGCGGAACTCTTTTTACCTGAAGGTTCTGAAGTTGTGTATACAAAAGGTCAGTTTGAAAATACAGAATCACATCATTATTCATCAAGACCTCCAATTTATCCTGATAAACCATTGATTATTTTAGTGGATGAGGGAACAGCCTCTGCCTCAGAAATTGTTTCAGGAGCAATTCAAGACTGGGATCGTGGCTTAATTGTCGGAAACAACACGTATGGCAAAGGTCTTGTACAGACAATTATAGATATTGATAACGACCGTGATTATCATTTGAAATTAACAATAGCAAAATATTATGTACCTTCCGGCAGATGTATACAAAAACCTGAGAAACAAGGGAAAGTAAACTCTGACTCTTATATTTCGGCACATAATGCCAAAAAAGATGAAGATACTGATTCTTTAAAAGTCAGTGATGAACCTATCTTTTACACAAACGGCGGAAGAATTGTCTATGGCGGCGGCGGAATTATTCCTGATGTCGAAGTTGATAGAGAACTATGGAAACCAATAGAAATCAATCTAACACGTAAATCAATGTTCTTTGATTTCGCCATTCAATATGTCGCCGATCATCCAAATGTAAAACCTACTCTTGAAATTACTGATGATATCGTCAAACAATTTAGAGCATTTATTAAATCAAAAGATTTTGATTATAAAACCGCTCTGCAAGTTGCTTTGGAAAAATTTGAAGACCAAGTAAAAGAAGACGGAAGTGAATCAACATTTGAACCATCTATTGATAAAATGAGCAATTTAATCAATGCAGAAAAAGATAATGATTTTGATAAATCCTTAGATTATATCAAACGTACAATCAAACGTGAGATTATTTCCTCAATAGCCGGTGAACGAGGTGTCTATGAACAGGTCATTCTTCCAACCGATAAAACAATCAAACGTGCGGTTGAAATAATTCAATCCGGTTCTGAGTATTCATCAATGCTCTCAAAAGGCATGAAAAAAGCCGAATTATAAATTTGAAATATATAACCCAAAAAAGCCCGCTTATGCGGGCTTTTTTTTGGAACTGTAATTTTAACTAATCTAATTTCATACTGTCTGATTGAAGCCGATCGGCAAACGATGTAAACAGCCACAAATCATGATCGTATTCTAAAAAGAAAACTACCGGACGGTCGTTAGAACTTGTACTGTCCATAATATAACAATCAATCCGAGCTTTTTTATTTGTATAAACAATTTCAGCATTTCCAAACTGCACAAAATCAAAACTATTATCACCGCCATACACAAACCGAAGTAATGAATCAGAACTTTGTTTTTTACTAAGGACTTTCACAGACAGCAAAGAATCTATTTGAGATATATTTTTATCTTTCACTGCCATTTGTAGTTTATACAAATTCCCTTTTAACATCGGGATATAATCTCTATTAATTTTCTTCTCACCACATCCCGTATATATGAGAAGCATCAAAAAAGGAATAAAAAAAATACTGATTTTTTTCACTTGTTAACGTCCTGTAAGTTTATCAAATTGATAGAAAGTCTTTTCATGTCTTGTAAGTGTACCATTTTTGAATAACTTTTCTAATGTAAGAGTTGCTATCAAATTCCACATCCAATAACGGTGTCCTATATATACTTTGTTATGACCATGAGCAAAACTATTTTTCTTTAAACCGTCATATGCTTCTTTTATTATTCCTTCACTTCCTTTTGTCATCACTGAAATTAATGGACGAATATCGGCAGTATCGGCAATATAATATTCAGGTAGATTTTCACGGTTGTATGTCCAAATACCTGCTCTTTGAGGCGGCATATTCTGAAAATTATCTTTACAATTGATTTGCAGGGGTTCTTCTGAGAACATCAATGAAAAAGCATCAGCACCATAAAAAAGACCAAAAAACTGAGAACCGTTCAAAAACTTCCCACCGTCGACCATATACATATACTGAAAAATACCTGCATTACAAATATCTGTCCCATCATAGATAAGCAATGGAGCCGAACGGGTTATAAAATCTTTGCCTAATTCAAACCATAAAACAAATGTAGAAATAATCGGGGTCGGCTTATACAACAGTGTCGCACCGGAAATAAAATCATTGCTGTCTTTTGGAATTGCTTTCGCAGCAACAAGAGAATCGAGAACAGCATGATAACCGCTGATATTTTGTTTTAACAATGCTGCCAATTTATCTGATGCTACATCTGCAATTTTTTTCCCATCCTCTGCTTCTTTTCTTGTAATAATTGGAAATTGTATTTTATAGGAATCTTTACTTACTGCAAGATACTTATGTGCCAAGAGCATTTTAATTTGGCTCATTACGAAAGTCGTATCGCAATTATTCAAATCAGCAATCTCCTCAATTGTTTTTCCTTCATCTAAGAGAGTAAGAAGCAGTCGAACAAATTCATTATTAAAAAATGGATGAACATCTACCCGAGGAGGAAATGTAATTTTTTCTTGTAAGTATGGAAGAATTTCATCAGAGGGACGAAATTTGATAATAAATGGTTGTTCATAAAATTTATGCCAAGGCATCAATTCATCTAAAGTGTCAACAACATCATATAAATTAAGTTGGAGAGTAGCAGTGCCGTAATTACCGGGGATAAATATTTCAGGTGTAATTGTTATTGATTGAAGAGGTTCCAAAATATAGACTGATTTTGCTCGAAACCCAGGATTTTCATACACCCCTTCAAATGATGCATCTATATTTGTAACGATAAATTTTAGGAGTTCAGTTTTGTTTTCCAACTCAACATTAATAGTTTGCTCGCCCCATTTTAAATTTGAAATACCAACATCACCTACACTGACATCACCTTTCTCTGCAAAAGCAGATAAAGGCATTGAAATAATTACAACCATTAGAGTAATACTCAAAAATCTATTCATCAATTTTCTCCTTATCTTTGTTTTGCCGCAAGTTGTCCACAGGCAGCATCAATATCACGACCTCTGCTTTTTCTGACAGTCACAACAGGCACTCTTGGAGCAAGTTGTCCGCCAAACCAATGCATTTTATCTTCAGAGGGACGATTAAAATCTAACCCTTCTACCGGATTATATGCAAGCAGATTTATCTTACATGAAAGTCCACGTACTAATTTTGCCAAAGCAAGTACATCTTCCATTGTATCATTAAAATTATCAAATATTATATACTCAAACATCACTTGAGTTCGACTTTTCTCTGCATAATATCGAACTGCTGTCATTAATTTTTTAAGACCGAAAGTTTCCGCTATCGGCATTATTTTTACTCGTTTTTCCTGTATGGCGGCATGCAGTGATATAGCTAAACAGACATTTAGTCCGGTATCTGCTAATTTTTTAATTTTTGGAGAATATCCCGACGTGGACACTGTCACTTTTTTCCTGCTCAGCATCATACCTGTCGGTGCTAACATCAATTCAACGGCTTTTATGACATTATCAAAATTAGCCAATGGCTCTCCCATCCCCATCATAACAACATTTGAAAAAGAATCTACACCGTACTCTTCCCTTAAATATATAAGCTGTCCTATTATCTCGCCCGCAGTCAAATCTCTTTTAAAACCCATTTGACCGGTAGCACAAAAACCGCATCCGACCGCACACCCGACCTGTGATGAAATGCAGACAGTTTTTCGTTCTGAACCAAAATCAGGAATAAGAACAGTTTCAACCGGAAGATTATCATTTAAATTGAACAGAAATTTTTGAGTGCCGTCCTCTGAAACTTGCGTATGTAAAAGCTCTAAAGTTTTAAATTCATACTTTTCATCAAGTTTGTTCCGAAGTTCTTTGCTAAAATCGGTCATCAGTTCAAATTCGGTCTGATGGTCTCGATAGAGCCATTTAAACAGCTGTCCTCCTCTGTATTTTTTTTCTCCCAAATCAACCATCAGCTGCTCTAATTCAGCGAGAGTATATCCAATCAGGTTTTTTTTAGCCATAATTGTTAAATGTAAGTGAAATAGAAATTTACGCAACCAAAAAGTAGCCTTTTCCCCTCTCTCTACTCGACTTGTTAAAAAATCCAAAATCCTGTCATTGCTGTGACTAAAAAAAAGTTTTCAACAAGCCGCTATCTGGTTTCGGAAAATTTTTACCATGTTATGTTAGTTCCTGAACCCGCAAAGCAGGTTTGTGAACTAACATTGTCTTTTGCGACACAGCACCAAAGCCGAAGTATGCTCATAATATAGGCAAAAACTATAAAAACAGATGTCTTTTATAATCATCTTGACATATTGTAAATCAAGCTGTATTATGAGTTTCCTTAATCGGGGTGTGGCGCAGTCCGGTAGCGCGCTTGCTTTGGGAGCAAGATGCCGGAGGTTCAAATCCTCTCACCCCGATTTTTTTTATTGCAATTATCTACAAATAATTTTAAATATTTAGGGAGAAATGAAAGAAACAATTGCACTTTATAGAATTGATGAAGTTGAATCATATTTAAGAACTCATCCTAAGGGATTTGACTTCAAACAAGGGTATGAATTACTTGCCGGTTGTGTTTTAGCGAAATGTGCTATGAGGGATAGTGAACAAAGTGTAGGTATTGGATTCCGACTAAAAATCAAAGAAACTTTACATTCTAATGAAAGACCTTGCTTAGAATACTTAATGGATAAATATACAATAGATGATAGGGATATCGATATTTTAATCGGAAATGAAGAGTGGCGTTCTGCATATCAAATTTCTAGAGTTTTAGAAAGCGGAAAGGGAGCAACTTCTTACGAACGACTTTTATCTGTTGTTAATAAAAAATTATTAATTCAGCCTGATCCAATGCTTCAATTAGTATTGTTAATTGATGAATCATTTAATTTGGAATATGTTGATCTTCATAATTATTTATTAATAAACAATAAATCGTATGGAAAAGTTTATTTAATTGGGCAAACTGGAAATCATCCAATTTTAGGTAAATTTCAATGTACTGAACTTTATCCCGATTTGTGTACTTATGATGAAGTGGAATTAAGTTTAATTACCAAGAATAATCAATAGAGATATCCGGTAGCGCACTTGCTTTGAGCAAGATGCCGGAGGTTCAAACCGACTCACCCCGATTTTTTTATTGTTCCTTATCTATATTTTCTTTTTTATTTAAAAAGTTGTTATAAGTTAATAATCAATTTGGGTTTGAATACTGATAAAGTAAACTATCATATTGTCCAAGATTCATTTTTATTATCGTTTGAATTCTATTAGCATCAAATAACGGGTTACTAATTATTATAG
Organism: uncultured candidate division Zixibacteria bacterium; assembly: GCA_913009765.1. Next base: position 1,425 of record CAJVYT010000072.1, on the reverse strand, counting down.
AGAGATGACTGTAATATGCTTTCAAAGATGGGTCAACAAGAAGATTTTTACGATATCTAACAGTTGCTACATAGCCTTCAGGAACTGAACGAAAGTTGTGACCTATTCGCCATTTTTGCAATTTATCTAAAGGAAGACGAGCGAGTAAAGCATCGCCAAGCCCACAAATATCAATAATATAAGTATCAGAACCGGCAAAGTAGCCATAGTAACCAACTGTTGAACGAACTGTTACAGGTACATTTTGTCTCCGACCTAACAAAGCATATCTGTGATTTGGCATATTTTTGCCATTTGCGTTTAACAGACCGGCACCGGAAAAGTACCAACCACGTTCATCAACTATACCGTTTCCAAACTTTGACTCTTCAACTTCACCGCCATATTGAGAAGTAGTATATAGTGGAGATTTACTCATCATTAAACCAATCAATAGCACTAAAGCTAATATAGCCCATTTACTTCTTTGAGACCAAGTTATCTTTAGTTGGCTCAGAATAATTACACCTAAAAGCAGTGGCACTGTAAGCATACGCCCACTCATAAAACAACCTCCTACCCTCACTACATAGAGGATATAAAACATCATTCCAATTGCAATAAGAATGAGAGGTCTTTTTTTACTAACTATAGATGCTATGCAAGCAATTATTGGAATAATGATTGTAAGAGGATCATTCAAAAGAGAAACTTGAAGATACTGAAAACCTTGAACAACAAGTGTAGACATTTCAACCCCTGCTCCAAGTTTTGCATAAGCAGTATTGGGCCATAAGAATCCATAATAAAAAAGAGAAAATAAATGCCAAACTATCAATGGAGAAAAACCGACGATCAAAATTTTTACAGAGTACCAGTTTCTTTGCTTCCACATATCAAACCCTAAAACCGGAGCAACTACTAAAAGAAGGTCCGGTCTAGTTAAGCCAATTAGTGAAGCAAGAAAAGTTAAATACTTCCATTGATTCAAACTCAGTTTGGGAGTCAAGTAAATTATGAAAAAAAGAATAACAAGTAGGTGCGAAAGAGGATTTTCCAACCCTGAAGTACTATAATCTATATACGCTTTAGATAAAGTAAATACTAACAATCCTCCAATTGCGGCAAATTTGGAAGAGGCTAACCTAAAGGCAAAAAGAGATACGGCGATTATAGAAATTAAAGATGATAAAAATATACTTGTAAAAAATGCTTCACGAGTAAAAAAATAAATAGATGATAAAACTAACATCCAAAGAGGATGAGTATAAGCCTGAACTCTTTCTCCGGGATTCCATGTAAGACCTAAACCATTAACAAATGTCAGATCGGAAGAGCACACGTCTGAACTCCAGTCACACTGATATATCTCGTATGCCGTCTTCTGCTTGAAAAAAAAAAAAAAATATAAAAATCAAAAAATCATCATAAAAAAATAATCATCTA
>CAJVYT010000071.1 GCA_913009765.1 uncultured candidate division Zixibacteria bacterium | reverse complement strand
CAATCAGTTGAAATTTATTTTGACGGATATGACTCTTACACACCTTTTATTTCTTCTGATAACCTAAGCTATTCGTTAGAATCTGTTAATTCGGTTGTAGTTGTTAATTGTTGTCAAGGGATTCGCGGCAATGTGAATGGTGATGCTAATGATATAATTAATGTTTCTGATCTTGTATTTTTTGTTAATTACCAGTTCGGAGAAGGAACTGCACCTATCTGCTTTGAAGAAGCGGATATCAATGCATCGGGAGAACTTAATATTTCTGATCTTGTATATCTTATTGATTATGCGTTTAACAACGGACCTGCACCGTTAGATTGTGAGTAGAATAATTTCATAGAAATGAAAAAAGCAGGAACAGTCGTTCCTGCTTTTTTTTGGTTAATGATTATATATGTTTTCAGAAAAAGGAGACACAATGATACCCAAAAAAATCACTAGAAAAAATTTGTTGGATGCCATAAAAGAAATTGACCCTGACAATATTCCATCACATAGAAAAATTAAAAAATATTATTTAGTGCATAACAACGAACAATATCCACCTAAATATACTATTTCTTTAGCAAACAAATTTGCAAATGGACAAGAGCTTTCTCATAAAGAATTTAGCGGAGGTTGGTCTGAAACAAATGCTTTCTTAGATAAAAGAGGTTTTGTAATTAAAGGGCTTTAACTCAAAGTTCTTTTTAAAAACTGTAATTGCTTCCCTATCTTCATTCCTTTCATTGGAATATTATAATATGCTATGTAAGGTAGCAGAAATTTTCTATATTTCATCCCAGCTAAAAATATAAATTCATCATTTTCTAAATTGGCAACATTTTTTAATTGTTCTAAAACTTTTTCACTCCAAAATTTAATCTCTTTGGTTGTCATCTTGTTTAAAGTAAGGTCATACGGTTCAATTTCTTGTTCCATTTTTATAAGACCATATTTAGCAGAAAGAATAAATATTTCATTCGGTTTAAAAGTTTGTGCAAATCTAAAATTATATTTAAACAACGGGCTTATATACAAATCTTTTGCCATCGCTTTAACATCCAATTTTTTACTTACACAAGAAATTAAAACTATTTTTTTTATCTTTAATTACCTTTGTCGAAACCACAGGGGTTTCGACCTACATTTACATTTTAACATCTACACACTCAACACGGCTTCTATCATAGCGTGCTGATGCAAGGCACTATCACCATGTTGTTGCATCTCTGTTAAAAATTCTTTATGATGCAGCACTTTATAATTTGGAAACAGTTCCAAAATCTCATTTGGTTCCAAATATGTTCGAACCATGCCGTCAGAATCTTTAAACGAATTCTTACCGATTTCTTTGTCATCTTTTTTATGAGCGACATACGATGCATTTTCAGTTGAAAAGGCAGTGATAAAAATAAGTGACTCTTCAGCAGTCCATTCATACAGAGATTTTATCAAAGAATTTATTTCATCCCGTGTCAAAATTTGTAAAATCCCAAAAATAAGAATAGCTGAATAATAGTCTGCCTTTGGTTCAAAAGTGGAAAGATTGCAATGCGAAAGAAATATTGGATAAGAGTTTTTTTCGGCGACTTCCTGTATCTGCTTGATACCAACTTCTGATGGTTCCAATGCCTCTATTGCATACCCGTTGCCTGCTAAAAACAAACTATGCCTGCCTTGACCTGCTCCAATATCTAAAATTGGGGCAGAATTATCGATTTGTGTATAAAAATCGACTAAGATTTTCTCCGGTTTTTCCCCAAAAACCGCCTTATGAGAGCCGTATTGTTTGTCGTATGAATACATTATTTTATTACTTGCATGATATAGTTAGAGTTACTATGGCATTTTTTCCGGCAACAAAACCAATAATAGAGCCAACTCCGCCACCGATAACGCAGTATTTTATTACATCTAAAAAATTAAAATTATCAATACTCTCACCATATATATTTGTTTTATCATTTTTAAATGTTTGATACATCCCTAAGCCAAAACCGGTCAATACTCCGATTTTCCCCCATCGATTTAGCATCGTATAGTCATATTTTTCTCTCTTAACAGCTATTTGAGAAATATTCTCAAATTCAATGGTAGTTAAAGTATCATTAATTCCGAACTCTTGTTTCATAAAAATTAGGCTCTTTTCAACATAATTAACTTTTTTAAAGAATCCAGAATACGATCTATTGTAGATGTCTGTTATCTCAATATAATTATCTAAAGCAACCTCGGATTGAACTTTCTTTAAACAAACAGTATTTGAATTATAATTTGATTCATCTGCTATAACGGTACAAAATGTTATAAATGTAAAAACAATTAACGATGTAAAACAAATAAGATGTAATTTCACCAAATCCTCTAAGATTTTTAGTAGATTTTCAAAGAATGTACATTATTTTGCAGTAGAAAGCAGTAAAAAAATAATGTGCGGTTCAAAGAATAGATAAATTCACTATTAATATTTCTTGCCTATTATTGAAATTTGTGTATATTATCGGGCTAATTTAAAGGAAGTAATGATATGAAAAGAACGTTTCAACCATCAAACCGTAAGAAATTAAATGACCACGGTTTTAGAGCACGTATGTCTACAAAAGGTGGACGAAAAGTTTTAGCTCGTCGTCGTGCTAAAGGTAGAAAAAGATTAACCGTTAAAGTTGCTCGTAAGAAATAAACTCCCCCGGAAGAAAAGCCTCAAAAGCAAAGTTGCTATTGACACTCTGCTGAAAAATGGGCAGAAAATATCCGGGGATTGTTTTTTACTTTTTTATGCCGTTGCCAAAGAATTTCAATATACGGTCTTAGTCGGTCGAAAACTTGGCAACGCAGTAGAACGCAACCGGATAAAACGTTTGTTTAAAGAGGCTGTTCGCATTAATTATCAGGTTTTTAATGTTGATTATCAAATTGCGATTCTTCCTAATGTAGGATGTAAGCGAGCTTCATTTGAGCAAATTAATGCTGAAATCTCTAAGTTATTCAAAAAAATCAACGATATGGCGTAAAATATCAATCTACGTTTCATACCCCCTTATATTTGCTATATACTTATACCGCATTACGTTATCTCCAATATTCGGTAACAGCTGCAGGTTTTATCCAAGCTGTTCACATTATGCAGAAGATGCCTTGCGGAAATACGGAGCATTTAAAGGGAGCATGATGGCAGCAAAACGCCTGCTCCGGTGCCACCCGTGGCACGAGGGTGGATATGATCCGGTTGAATAATTTTGAGACTTAAAGAGTAGTAACTTAAAATGATAAAAAAAGTTTGAAATAAGGGATATTTCATTGGATAAAAAAACAATGGCACTCGTTGCCGCACTCGGAGTACTGATATTTTTCTATTTTGATATAATGGAATCACTGGGGCTGTACTCTCCGGCTAAAACACCTGTAGTAGAACAGGTAGTTGATACAACTCAGACATCTTCTCAAACTCAATATTCTGCAGACTCTCAACCGAATCAATCTTTAGAGCCAACGGCGACAACAGATGTAACTCAAGATAATGTTGTAATACAAGCTGACAGTATTCAGCAGAATATTGTCAATGATACTGTCATTATTGAAACCAATAAATATATTGTAAAACTCACAACTTTTGGCGGCGGACCTGTTTCATTACTCTTAAAAGATTACACATACCGCAACGGTGAATTGATTGAGATGATACCCAATGCAAAATTTGCAACGCCAACATTATCTTTTGCCGGTGGAACTTACAACACATCTCAAACAACTTTTACATCAACACTTCAACCCGGAACCTACGATGCAACCTCCGGTGAAATTTCGGTTACCTATCAGTATGTTAAAGAAGATGGGTCTGCAATTAAAAAGCATTATCATTTTTTCCCCAATAGGTATGATTATGAATTAGATATAGAACTTGTTGACCCACAAAAAATGGGACTTACCGGCAAGTATACTCTTATTTGGAATACTCCATTAGGGGTCACTGAACCGCAACCGCAAGCAGATTATAAAGCAATGGATGCTTTAACATACCAAGGCGGTTCATTAGAAAAGCTTAATGATTTTGAAGACAAAAAACTAAAGCAATCATTGGACGGTAACACTGAATGGGCGGGCGTACGTTCCAAATATTTTTCTGCGGTTCTCATTCCCAAAAACAGAAATGCCGATGCGGTAAGTGCCAATGGTGTTATCAATACTGTTACAACAAAAGACGGGATGCTTGATGAACGATTGATTACCGTTGGTCTTGATATGCCGTTTGCCAATGTGGTTTCGATGACAGATAGTTTTACTGTGTTTGTCGGACCACTTGATTATAACATGATGGCTGACTACAATGAAAACCTTGAAAAAATTATGAATATAGGAACAACGCCATTTGTAGGATGGATTATTAAAATATTTGCTGTACCTATTATGTGGCTGCTTCCTAAAATGTATGAATTTGTTCCAAACTATGGATTGGTTATAATACTTTTTGCCTTCTTTGTTAAAATTGTTACTCTTCCACTTTCAATGAAATCGTTTAAATCAATGAATGCAATGAAAGTTGTTCAGCCTCAACTTGAAGAAGTTAAAAAGAAATACGGCAAAGATCCTCAGCGAATGCAAAAAGAAACTATGAAACTGTATAAAGAACATGGGGTCAATCCAATTTCCGGTTGTCTGCCTATGCTTCCGCAGATGCCGTTATTCTTTGCATTGTTTGCTGTTTTCCGCTCAACAATTCTCCTGCGTGATGCTCCATTTGTTTGGTTTATTAATGATCTTTCACGCGGTGCCTCATCGTATACTGACCCATATATGTTTTTAGTTCTGATTATGGTAACAGCACAGTTCTTCTCTCAGAAACTAACTATGGGTGCAAGTACTCAGCAAAATAAAGCTATCGGATATATCATGCCTCTGTTTATGGGGTGGGCATTTCATTCATTTGCATCAGGTTTAGTATTATACTGGACATGTTTTTCTGTCTTTTCACTGCTCGACTACGTACTCTTTAAACGTAAAGAACTAAAAAATACAAACGTTAAAACTGCTTAATATTTTGAATGATAATACTGCAAATAAAAATAACAGCGATGATGATACTATTGTCGCTGTTATAACTCCCCCCGGTGAGGGCGGTATTGCTGCCTTGCGAATAGCAGGCTCACAGAGTTTATCTTATTTACAAAAACATTTTCAGCCAATCTCAAAAAGAAATAAAAATAAACCACAACCGTTTGTAATGAGGTTTGGTCATTTTTTTAATGACAAAAAAGAAGTTATTGATGAAGTCATGGCTGTCTATATGCCTTATGGAAAATCATATACCGGCTTAGAACAGGTTGAAATCTTTTGCCACGGCGGTAGACAGGTTGTCATGCTTATTCAGGATGCAATAATTCAAAGCGGTGCCCGTATGGCAGAGCCGGGAGAATTCAGTAAACTTGCATTTTTATCAGGCAATATTGATTTAGCTAAAGCAGAATCTGTAGCTGAAATAATTTCTGCCAATACAGAAAGTTCATACAATTCCGCACGGGAGCATCTTATTGGAGCATATTCGGAGCATATTGGCATGCTCCGTAATTCGCTGATTGAAATTATTGCCGACGTGGAAGCATCGATTGATTATCCTGAAGATGAGATAGATCCAAAAGATAAAGAAAAATTACAAAATGATTTAAAAGATATTATATCAAAAATAAAAGAATTAAAAAACTCCTATAAAGGAGGTAAGATAATTCAAGAGGGGTATACAATAGCAATCGCCGGTAGACCAAATGTCGGTAAATCTTCCCTGTTTAATCTGCTTCTCAAACAAAACAGAGCTTTAGTAACTCCCACAGCTGGGACAACTCGTGACTATCTTACAGAATCTATTGAACTCGGCGGTTACAAAGTTAATATTGTCGATACAGCAGGGATGAGAAAATCAGGCGGAATGATAGAAAAAGAAGGGCAGAAATCAGCCCAAAAAATAATTGATTCTGCTGATTTACTGCTTTGGATGTTTGATCTCTCTCAAAAGAACTGGAAAAGTAACCTACATAAAGATGTGGATAAGTACAGCAAAGCCAATAACATATTGGTGGGCAATAAATTAGACAAATCAACTATAACTGATTCCTATATAGAATATACAGCAATTTCGTGTAAGACAAAAAAACAGATATCTGTCTTAAAAAAAGAGATATTAATGCGTATAGAAGCTACACTGCCGGATTTAACCTCGGGGCTGGTGGTAACCTCGGCTCGTCATAAACAGAAATTGAGCGGAGCTTTACAAAAGTTAAAAGAAGCAGAGAAAAAACTGCAAGCAGATGAAACACCGGAGCTTACTGCATTTGATTTACGTTGTTCCATAAATGAAATTGACGAAATTACCGGAAAAGTATATAATGAAGATATTTTAGGGAAAATATTCTCTAAATTTTGTATAGGAAAATAAACAAAGTTTCACGTGAAACGGTATAACAAATATGATTATTTCAAAACCAAAAGAAGGCGAATATCCCGAATTTGCTACTCCATATTTTAACAGTCTCCCAAATGATCTCAATCTAATTGACCTTTTGATTAAAAATTTAAAAAGTATAATTGAGCTTTATGTGTCTATTCCAAACGATAAATATATGTATCGTTACGCTGAGGATAAATGGACGACAAAAGAAGTACTTTTACATATTATTGACACTGAGCGGGTATTTGCCTACAGAGCATTAGCTTACGCTCGTGGAGAAAAGGTAGAACTTCCAAGTTATCATGAAAGTGTCTACGCAAAAAACTCAAATGCCAATTCACGAACTGCAACTGATTTGCTTGATGAGCTCAAAACAGTTAGACTTTCTACAATTTCACTCTATAAATCATTTTCTCATGAACAGTTTGCTATAGTTGGGAAAACAACACAATCTAATTTATCTGTAGTTGCAACAGCCTTTTTTATACTAGGTCATTCGATTCATCATATTCAAATTATACGGGAAAAATACCTCACCAAATGAATAAAGAATTTGATGTCATAATTATCGGCGGAGGTCATGCCGGTGTCGAGGCTGCTTTGGCAGTTGCCCGTATGGGTAAAAAGGCAGCTTTAATAAGCATGGAAATTGATAAACTTGCTTTAATGTCTTGTAATCCTGCTATTGGCGGAATAGGTAAATCTCATCTTGTCAAGGAGATAGATGCATTAGGCGGTCTGATGGCAGAAGCTATCGATGCAACCGGTATTCAGTTTAGACGACTCAATCTTTCTCGTGGTCCGGCAGTATGGTCTACCAGAGTACAGGCTGATCGAGTCAAATATAATGAGTATGTTGTTAATTTTGTCAAATCTCAACCTAATGTCGAGCTTATAGAGGGTCTGGCAGGAAAAATTCTCACGAAAAACAATATTATTAGCGGAATTGTTACTGAAGCCGGTGAAACTATATTATCTAAGGCAGTTATTGTCTGTACCGGCACATTTTTAGGAGGATTAATTCATATTGGAGAAAAACAGATACAGTCAGGTCGTTTAGGAGAATCTGCCGCCTATAAACTCTCGGAATCATTCCATGAATTAGGCTTTGAATTAGGGCGTTTAAAAACAGGAACACCTCCAAGAATTGACGGAAATACAATTGACTGGGATAAATGTGAAGAACAGCCCGGAGATGAGCCGATTCCATATTTTTCCTACAATGCAAACCGTGTATCTTTTGAACAGGCAAAATGTTACCTGACTTATACAACCAAGGCAACAAAAGCTCTTGTATCGGAAAATTCTCATCTTTCACCAATATTTTCAGGACAAATCAACTCAACCGGACCAAGATACTGCCCATCAATAGAGGATAAGTTTTATCGTTTTGCCGACAAAGAAACTCATCAAATATTTTTAGAACCTGAGGGTAACGGCACCAGCGATATATATCCTAACGGCTTTTCCACCGCACTCCCTGAAGATGTTCAGATTAAAGCAGTTAAAACAATTACAGGTTTAGAAAATGCTCGTATTACTGTCCATGGATATGCAGTTGAATATGACTACTGCCCCGCCTATCAGATAAAACCGTCGCTTGAGACTAAAAGATATAACGGACTTTTCTTTGCCGGGCAAATAAACGGTACCTCAGGTTACGAAGAAGCTGCCGGACAAGGACTTCTTGCAGGAATAAATGCAGTTCTGTTTATTGAAAAAGAGAAACCGTTTATTTTAGACAGGTCAGAAGCATATTTAGGGGTTATGGTTGATGATTTGACAACCCGTTCTACCACAGAACCATACCGACTGTTTACATCACGGGCTGAATATCGGCTTGCTTTACGAGAGGATAACGCTCGGGACAGGCTGTATCGATATGCCAAGAAATATGCCCTGCTTGGAAACCAAGAGATTCAATCATTTGAGACACTTCAGGATAGCACAAATGCAGAAATTCAGAAATTTCGAAAAGCACGTATTGCAATTTCCAAGATTGGGGAGACAGGTAAGCGGTTTAAACGTAAGGATTCTATCAGTTTAGAAGAATATCTCAAACAGCCGGGGGTAACAATTCAAGATGTTTTACCTCTGCTTGGGCAGTTTGAACAGACTTTTTCAGATTCTATTGAAGTTTTAGAAAGGGCTGCGATTGATATTAAATATGCCGGATATATCGCCAAACAGCAAAGAGAGATCAATAAGTTTAAAAAGATGGAAAATGAGACAATCCCCGAAGATTTCTCATACAGAAATATCAAAGGGTTAAAAAACGAAGCAAAAGAGAAATTCTCTCGTTTTCAACCATTATCATTAGGACAGGCAGGACGTATTGAGGGTATAACTCCGGGAGATATAGCAGTTCTTTCAGTTTTTTTAAAAAGGCATAAAGAAACAGTCAAATAATATATATGGAAAATATTCAACTAAACATAGAAAATCTGCTTGAAAAGTATGATCAGGAAAACAAACTGGAGTTATATTTTTCTGTTTTAAAAGAAGAAAATAAAAAGCTCAATCTTGTTTCACGTGAAACAATCGAATCAAAACTCCTACAATTAGCCGCAGAGTCATTGTTGCCGTTTGAATATATCAAACAGAAAAGTTTTGATAATTATATTGATATCGGCTCCGGCGGAGGGCTGCCGTCATTTCCAATTATCCTCACTCACGACATAAAACAAAGTACACTTACTGAAAGAATCGGCAAAAAAGCTGTTTCTTTAGAGCGTATGAAAGAAAGTGCTAAACTTAAAAATATGACAGTTATCAACAAACAGCTTGAAGAATGTAAATTTGAGCAATCGTTTGATTTGATAACAATGCGTCTGGTAAAACTCAATAATCGGCTTTTAACAAAAATCTCTAAAATTCTTAAAAAAAACTCAATTTTTATTTACTATCATAAACCGGAATTCAATATTGTGGATAAGTCTTTGTCTGTCGTAACTTATTCTTATTCAGTCAGTCCTGATTCTGTTGATAAATATTTTTCTCTAATCACAAAATAAATATAGATTTAAAGCAGATTTTAGTTGCGTTTTGCTTTGTGCATTTTTACACTACAGTAAGATATTTGTACATAGGAATTAAGGAGCATTTTGTGGCAAAAATAATCGCAATTATGAATCAAAAAGGCGGAGTTGGCAAAACTACTACCGCAGTTAATCTCTCATCCTGTTTAGCCGCCGCGGAGCATAAAACCTGTTTGATTGACATGGATCCACAGGCAAATTCAACCAGCGGCATTGGATTAGAGCGGGATATAGAGCCATCTATCTATGATGTTTTGCTCGGCAATAAATCAATACACGAAGCTATTCAGTCTACCGAGTTAGACTATCTCAATATTGTACCGTCATCAATATCTTTGGTCGGTGCTGAAATCGAACTGGTCAACATGATGTCACGTGAATCACGTTTAAAGAGTGCGTTGACCCATATTAACAATGATTATGAATATATTATTATCGACTGCCCGCCGTCACTTGGAATTTTAACTATCAATACATTGACGGCATCAAATTCTATTATAATTCCGATTCAATGTGAATACTATGCCTTAGAAGGATTGTCACAACTTGTCAACACTATAAATCTTGTTAAAGAAAATTTGAATCCTTTATTAAAAATAGAAGGTGTTCTTTTGACAATGTATGACGGTCGTTTAAATTTATCTCGACAGGTATCTGAAGAGGTCCGAAAATATTTTAATGAAAAAGTGTATGAAACGGTTAAATCCCGTAATGTTCGTTTGTCGGAAGCACCGTCATTTGGCAAGCCGATAATTTTGTATGATATTTTATCGACAGGAGCTGAAAACTATATGTCGTTAACCAAGGAGGTACTTGCACAATGAGCAAATTAGTTTTAGGAAAAGGTTTAAGTGCCTTAATACCAAACGAAGAGGGCGGACAGAAAGAAGAGCATGTCTACCGTACAGTATCTCTTGAACAGATAGCTCCAAACCCACAGCAGCCGAGACAGCAGTTTGATGAAGAGGGATTGCAGCAGCTTGCCCGTTCATTAAAAGAAAACGGTCTTATGCAGCCGTTGGTTGTCAAACAGCAAGGGAACGGATATATAATTATTGCCGGTGAAAGACGTTACCGAGCATCAAAGCTTGCCGGATTCACAGAAGTGCCGGTGATGCTTATGGAAGATGTTTCCGAAACGCGTATGCTTGAGCTGGCACTGATAGAAAATATTCAGCGTGAAAATTTGAATCCGATAGAAACAGCGGAAGCGTATAAGAATTTGTCGGAGAAATGTCAGTTAACGCAAAATGAATTGGCAGACCGTGTCGGTAAAAGCAGAACAGCTGTTGCTAATACAATGCGGTTGATGGGACTTCCTGTGCCGGTAAAACAGATGCTTCGGGAAAACAAACTTACCGAGGGTCATGCCCGTGCGATTCTTTCGTTGTCATCTGAAGCCGAAATGCTGACTCTTGCCGACCAGATTGTAAACAACTCTCTTTCTGTGCGTCAGGTAGAAAAGGTTGCTACCAGACAGAAAAAAAGAAGGCTGATACCAAAAAGAAAAATTCCTGCATTGATTGAAGTTGAAAATTATTTGAAACGTTTATTGGGTACATCGGTAAAAATAACTCCCGGACTTAAACGCGGAAAGATAGAAATTGAATATTACACCGATGAAGACTTAGAGCGAATGTTAGAACTGTTTAGAAAAATTGAAAACTAACGTAGATGGCAAAATCTAAGTTTTATACATTAATGCTTATACCAGATGGAACCGAGAACCGTAAAGGTATCCGTGTCCGTCAAACTTTTTTTAAAATTATTGTCTCTATTTTTATACTTCTGCAGGTCTCTATTGTAATATTTTTCCTCTTTTATGGACAGATAATTAATAGAGCCGCAGAGGCAGACAAATTTGAAAAAGAAAATGAACGATTAAAAAAATATCAGTATAAAGTACAACTGCTTGAAAAGAATTTAATAGAGGCACGCGACATAGTCACTCGTTTAACAAAACTTGCAGGAATTGATATGACTTTTCCTGAACTTCCTGATGACTCAACTTTGTTTGCCTCATTTGACCAAACAAGAAATGCTTTGGTGCCAAGAAGTAATACGACAGATTTTTCAATCCCGTCCGGTCTTCCGATTGCCGGTTTTATCTCGCAGGATTTTACAGAAGATGACGGAGAACATTTTCACCCAGGGGTCGACATAGCCTGTGCTGAAGGGCTACCGGTTTTGGCAACTGCTAAAGGTGTAGTTATATATGCCGACTTTGATTCTACCTATGGCTATATGGTTGTTTTAAAGCATAATGATTCTATGACAACCGTATATGGGCATAATAAAGAGTTGTTAGTTAAGGTCGGAGATAATATATTAGCAGGCGGACGTGTGGCATTGTCGGGTAACACCGGAAAATCAACAGCACCGCATGTACATTATGAAGTAAGAATAAACAATAAACCTATAGATCCGTTAGGTAACTATACTAATGAAAAAAAATAATGAAACGGATGGACTTATGAACACAATTATTGGACAAGACACCGTAATCAATGGCACGCTTGATATTAAAGGTGCCCTTCGTGTTGACGGCACAGTCAAAGGAAAAATTATCTGCTCTGACTGTGTTACTATTGGTTCTACAGGAATAGTAGAAGCAGAAATTGAAGCAGATACTGCTATTATTGCCGGTAAAATGATTGGGAACGTGGTGACATCTGAAAAAATCGAACTTCAGGCAAAATGTGAAATGGAAGGCGACCTTCGCACCAAATCACTGGTTATTGAACAGGGAGCTGTCTTTTGCGGTGCGTGCAATATGAAAGACACCAAACCAAATCTTGGCTTTTTAGCCCCTGAAAAAGAAACCGAAACTGTAACAAGTTCAGAAGAAGACTCTACTTTTTAGTTGTTCACAATTCAAAGGAAATGTGGAAAACCATTCTGTATTGTGGATAACCCTTCATCTTGTTGTTGTTCAGCGTGTTAGTGTTGGTACAAAGAGTTGATAACTCTTTGTTTATCCACAACGAACAGGGTAAGAGTTGTTATATTAAGTTAGTGTTAGGTTTATATTTAGCCTGTTCTTATTAAGCAGTAGATCAATTTATTATATTTTATCGGCTACAAACTTCTAACTAAAGTATAAGAATTGATATGTGTATAAACGGTATATAACTTTCTATTTTTTCTACTTTGATATAAAGCAACTGTTTAGAATTTTGATTTTTAAGTGAAAAGGAATAATACATGACAGCTGATGACAGTAAAAATGATCTCCAAGCTGTGGAGAACTTACAATCGGCATACGAACAGATTCGTACAGAAGTATCAAAAGTTATTATTGGACAGGATAAAGTTATCGAGCAGCTTCTTATTTCGCTGTTTTCATCGGGACATTGTTTATTGGTTGGGGTTCCCGGTCTTGCCAAAACATTGTTAATCTCTACACTGGCACAAGTTCTCAATTTAGATTTTAACCGAATTCAGTTTACACCCGACTTAATGCCGTCTGATATTACCGGGACAGAAATAATTGAAGAAGACCATACAACCGGTAAACGTGGTTTTCGGTTTGTTAAAGGTCCTATTTTTGCCAATATTGTTTTAGCCGATGAAATCAACCGTACTCCGCCAAAAACACAGGCTGCTTTGCTTCAGGCGATGCAGGAGCATGAAGTCACCGCAGCGGGTGACACATTTACACTCGATGAACCGTTTTTTGTACTGGCTACGCAAAACCCGATTGAACAAGAGGGAACCTATCCTCTTCCCGAAGCACAGCTTGACAGGTTTATGTTTAACATTATGGTTGACTATCCGTCAGCATCTGAAGAGCATGAAATTGTAAAATCAACAACAGCGGTATCGGATGTTAAGATTAAGAAAATTCTTTCATCTGATGAAATTATTGAATTCCAAAAGTTGATTCGAAGGGTACCGGTGTCTGACCATCTGATTGAATATGCGGTGAATATCGTTCGGGCTACTCGTCCAAAAGAAGAAAATGCTTTTGACTTTATCAAAAACTGGGTCAACTGGGGAGCAGGTCCAAGAGCTTCGCAGTATTTAATTTTAGCAGCGAAAACCAAAGCGGTGCTTGAAGGTCGACCGACTCCGGGACCTGAGGATGTCCGCTTTGCCGCCTAT